>CAIXTV010000254.1 GCA_903922465.1 uncultured bacterium | reverse complement strand
GTTGCCGATTATAAACTTAATAGGAACATCACAGTGGTAAATCAAACCGCTGGAACTGTGAGTTTCAAGTTGAAATTAGGTTGAGGTTAAGGCTGAGGAGATAATAAAAACCCCGCTCCAAAAAGAGCGGGGTTTTTATTTTAAAAGACTTTTTGAAATGAAGATATATTAAATATTCATTTCAGGAATATCTCCTTCTACGATTAATTTCCCTTCGGTAGCAGCTATAATTTCTTGTACCGTAACACCGGGAGCTCGTTCGATGAGTTTAAATCCTTGGGGAGTTATGTCGAGAACAGCGAGATCGGTAACCACTTTTTTAACGCATTTAACTCCGGTGAGTGGAAGTGTACACTGCTTAAGTATCTTTGAAGCACCTTTGTTGGTGTGTTGCATGGCAACAATGATGTTCTTTGCGGCAGCCACTAAATCCATTGCGCCCCCCATGCCTTTGACCAATTTTCCGGGGACTTTCCAACTTGCAATATCTCCTTCTTCAGAAACTTCAAATGCACCAAGAATGGTAAGGTCGATATGCCCGCCACGTATCATGCCAAAGCTGGTAGCAGAATCGAAAAATGAAGCCCCATCAACATAAGTTACGGTTTGTTTTCCGGCATTGATGAGATCGGCATCCACTTTGTCGGGATGTGGAAAAGGCCCAATGCCCAACAAACCGTTTTCTGATTGAAGCGTAACTTCTATCCCTTCGGGAACATAATTAGCAACCAAAGTGGGTATGCCAATGCCCAAATTCACGTAATAACCATCTTTTAATTCCTGAGCTATGCGTTTTGCAATTTGATTTTTATCGAGTGCCATTTATCTATTGTTTTAAATAAGGTGTTTTTGTTTTGTTTCTTTAGATGTAGGGTTTGAAATCGGCAGTGGGCAATCAGTTGTTGGCAAGGCTAAATAAAAACCAGCGGCTTCATAACAACTTTCCAATTGCTGACAAAGGACTTTTCTTAAACCATCTAATATGAAATATAAATTCTAATTGGGTTTGGTAACGGTGATTTGTTCGATACGCTTTTCGTAGTTTACTCCCTGAAAAATACGTTGAACGAAAACTCCAGGAGTGTGAATGAAATTAGGGTCGAGGGAACCAGCAGGAACTAATTCTTCTACTTCGGCAATGGTAATCTTGCCAGCAGTTGCCATCATATTGTTGAAATTAGAGGCAGTGTATTTGTAAATTAAATTACCCTGAGTGTCGCCTTTCCAGGCCTTAACAACAGCATAATCTGCCGTTAAACCGTGTTCGAGAATATGCATTTTGCCATTATATTCTCTTGCTTCTTTGCCGATGGCTACTTCCGTTCCATATCCGGCAGGGACATAAAAGGCCGGAATGCCAGCGCCACCAGCTCTGATGCGCTCGGCAAGTGTGCCTTGAGGAATCAAATCAACTTCTATCTCTCCGGAAAGCAGTTGGCGTTCGAATTCAGAATTTTCACCCACATACGAAGCAATCATCTTGCGAATTTGTTTGTTCTTTAGTAACTTTCCAAGGCCAAAATCATCGACCCCGCAATTATTAGAAATGCATATAATGCCTTTTATTGATGTCGTAGCAAGTATATTGATTACGTTTTCAGGTATTCCACATAAGCCAAAACCTCCAAACATAATCGTCATGTTGTCGGATATTCCTTTTATTGCTTCTTCTGCATTTTTTACAACTTTATTCATCTTCTATTTTAATGTTTTTGATTTGTAATAAACATATTATGTATCTCAAAGGTTCAGAAAAGAAAAAACTTCATTAGCTTTGATGATGGCTTCATTTAATTTCCCCAAATCCAAAGGGTTTTTGATTTTATTAATTTCAAGATATTGCACCAATTGTTCGGTGCTTAGGTTGCCAACCATCTCCTCGCCCGACATAGGACAGCCACCCAGTCCAAGAAGTGCCGTATCGAAATGTCTGCATCCGGATGTATAAGTACTATCAATTTTCGCAAAGGCCTCGCTTTTCTTAACATGAAGATGTAAACCAAACTCAATGTCAGCATACTTTTTATCGAGATAGGAGAAAAGTTTAGTGATAATAGCATCATCTCCAACCCCAAGTGTGTCGGCAAGACTGATGGTTTTAATTTGCAATTTCTTTAAGCGTTCAATTGCTTCGATGGTTAGCTCGTCATTATGTTCGTCGCCATAAGGATTTCCAAATGCCATAGAGAAGTAAATGACCAATTCTTTATTTGTTTTTTGGCAGATGTTTTGAATTTCTTCGATGGTATTATATGCAACCTCAATGGAAGCATTAATGTTGCGCTTGAGAAAAGTAGGAGAAGTTGAAAAAGGATATCCGAAAGCATTAATTTCATTGAATTCGGCTCCTGTTTTTGCGCCTTGCATGTTTCCAACAATAGCTAGCAACTTTGATTTAGTTGCAGATAGGTCAAGCAAAGCCAGCACCTCGGCAGTGTCGCGTAATTGAGGTATAGCTTTAGGCGAAACAAAACTCCCAAAGTCGACAGTGTCGAAGCCCACTTTAAGCAAACAGTTAATATAATCAGCCTTTACCTGAGTAGGGATAAATTGCTTTAATCCCTGCATGGCATCCCTTGGCGTGACAATTATTTTCATTGCTTTAATTATTCTTTACTATATCGTTGATTATTCTAGGATGATTAAGGCAAGCGATGATTCAACCATATCATTTTGATGTACATTTACTTTTTGCACGATGCCATCTTTAGGGGCAATTATGTTGTTTTCCATCTTCATCGATTCAACCACAACCAGTACATCGCCTTTTTTCACCTCTTCGTTTTCAGTAACATTAATCTTGATGACTTTCCCGGGCATAGGAGAGCAAATAATATTGCTGTCTTCGGCAGAATGTCCACCAAAACCACTGTAAACATCTTCCTTAATCAAGATATCTTTTCTGAAGGAATTGAAGATATTTCCATCAAATGATATATGCGCTCTGCGCGACGAATCGATAGAAACAAAAGTGGTGTAAGAATCATTGTCGATAGTCAAATCAATTTTTCCTTCAATCCAATGAATAGCTTGAACATCATAAAAAACATCAGCTATTTCAAACACAAAATGTTGATTCTTTTTTGTAAGATAAACCGTAATCTCCTCATCCTCGAATTGCACATCGAATTTCATCAAGTCTCTCCAATAGCCTATTTCTGTCCAAGTGTTTTGAGGCAGAATTTGTTTTTCGGAAAGGCTATAAATGAGATAGGAGAAAAGAGGGATGTGAAAAGGTGTTTTTTTCTTGCTCTCTTCACAAAGAGATAGCATTTGATCTTTGTGCTCTTCACAGAATTTTGTTGAAATGCTATTCTTGATGTAAGAATCGTGTTGCATCAGATTAATCAGGTAAGGAATGTTGGTTTTAATTCCTTGAACAATATAATCTTTAAGGGCAAGAATCATTTTCTTACGAGCATTTTCTCTGTCGGCTCCCCATATGATGAGTTTACTTATCATAGGGTCGAAGAAACTTTCGATAGTAGAAGCTTTTTCGATGCCGGTATCGATGCGAATGCCTTCGCCAACAGGTTCTCTGTAATAGGTCATTTTGCCAGGGGAGGGCATAAAGTTATTTTCAGGGTCTTCGGCATACACACGGCATTCAATAGAATGTCCGTTTTGTTTAATATCTTCCTGCTTGAAGGAAAGGGGATTTCCGGCCGCTATCAATATTTGTTCTTTAACAATATCAATGCCGGTTACCATTTCTGTAACAGGATGCTCCACTTGAATGCGGGTGTTCATTTCAAGGAAATAAAAATTCAGGTTTTTATCTACTAAAAACTCTATAGTCCCAGCATTGTTATATTGTATTGCTTTGCCGATTTTCACAGCAGTTTCTCCCATTTTCAAACGAACTTCGTCGGTTAGGGTAGGAGAAGGCGATTCTTCTATTATCTTTTGGTATCTACGTTGAATTGTACATTCTCTCTCGAAGAGATGCACAATGTTTCCATGGTTGTCACCAATGATTTGTATTTCTATATGACGGGGTTCTTCAATAAATTTTTCAATATAAATTGTGCCGTCTCCAAAATAGGATTTGGCTTCCCTACTTGTCGATTCTAAAGATTCCTGAAGTTCTTTATCATTAAAAACAATTCGCATCCCTTTTCCGCCACCTCCGGCAGCAGCTTTAATGAGTAGGGGATAAGAGAGTGTTTTACTAGCCTTCAGCAAGGTTTCAACATCGCCAGTAACTCCTTCTGTCATGGGAATGTTAATCTTCTTTGCAAAGTCTCTTGCTTCTATTTTGTTTCCCATAACCTTCATGGCATGAGTGTGAGGACCAATGAAAGTTATTCCTGCATCGTCGCAGGCTTTTACGAAAAGAGGATTTTCTGCAAGAAAACCATAGCCAGGATGAATGGCATCGCATTGGGCTTTTATGGCTACATCAATAATTTTATTGATGTTTAGATAGGTATCGCTGAGTTCTACTTTGCCAAGGCAGTAGGATTCGTCGCCTGATTTAACATGCAAGGCATCAGCTTCTATTTCTGAATATATACTAACGGTTTTAATCCCCAAAGCTTTGGCAGAACGTATAATTCTGATGGCGATTTCGCCACGGTTGGCAACTAATATCTTATTAAATAACTTCATATGCTTTTTTTAAGAGGGTTTTACCCAATTAGGTTTTCTTTTCTCGAGGAAGGCGGCCATTCCTTCTTGCCCTTCGGCTGATGCTCTGATTTCGGCTATCATCTTTGCCGTATATTCATAAGCTTCTTCTAAACTTAGTTTGTTAGCTACTTCAAATATAAGGTTTTTACATTGCGACATAGCTTCGGGCCCACTGGTTTTTAAATGTTCGATAACCGACTGTACGTAAGCTTCCAGTTCATCAGTCGGAAGTGACTTGTTGACCAATTTATATTGTTCAGCTTCTTTGCCCTTTATTCTTTTTCCGGTAAGCATTAGGTCTCTCATCCCAAACTCGCCTACTCTTTTAATGACGTAAGGGGAAATACAAGCCGGAACAATGCCGATTTTCACTTCACTTAGCGAAAAGGTGGCATCATCAGAACAATAGGCCATGTCACATGCAGCCAAAATCCCATTTGCTCCTCCAAGAGATACTCCATGCACTATAGCAATGGTGGGTTTTCGGCAAGTGTAAATGGTATAGAAACATTTCGAAAGGTTAAGACTTTCTTCGTAGTTGATTTCGTAAGAATTCTTTGCAACATCGCGCATCCAGTTGAGGTCGACTCCGGCACAGAATGATTTATCACGTCCGCGAATGATTAGGCAAATAATATCTTTGCTGAAGTTCATGGTTTCGATGCAATCGATTATTTCTTCAAGCATTAGTTTGTTAAAAGCATTGTGCACTTCAGGGCGGTTAAGCCATAAAGTGCCTATGCTGTTGGTGATTTCGAGTTGTATGGTTTGATATGGTTTCATTTTGGTCAAGCTTTTATCATTACATTCTGAAAACACCGAATTTTGGTTCGGGAAACTTGTTATTGAGTGAGGCTGCAATGCCCATGGCAATAATTTTGCGGGTATCTATTGGGTCGATAATCCCATCGTCCCATAAACGAGAAGTGCTGAAATAGGCCGAGCCTTCTTTTTCATAAGTTTTTAGGATGCTGCTTCTGAGCGCATCTTCATCTTCTTTTAGCATGAACTTACCTCTGGCGGCAAGTTGCTCTTGTTTCACTTGAACCAATACGCCTGCAGCTTGTTCACCTCCCATTACAGATATTTTTGCGTTGGGCCACATGAAAAGTAGGCGTGGCTCGTATGCTCGTCCTGCCATCGCATAATTTCCGGCACCAAATGAACCGCCAAATATGACAGAGAATTTAGGAACATTAGCATTTGCAACTGCGTGCACCAATTTGGCTCCATTGCGAGCAATGCCTCCTCTTTCGTATTCTTTGCCTACGATAAAGCCGGTGATATTCTGCAAAAACAATAATGGGATTTTCCTGATAGAACAGAGTTCAACGAAATGAGCCGCTTTAAGAGAGGTTTCAGAGAAGAGAACTCCGTTGTTGGCAATGATGCCGACCGGATAACCCATGATGTTAGCAAAGCCTGTGATAATAGTAGGAGCATAGCGTGCTTTAAATTCATGGAAGCGGCTACCATCTACCATACGCATGATGATTTCACGAGAATCGACAGGCTTTTTTAAATCCATGGGAGCGATGCCGTATAATTCTTCAGGGTCGTAAGCAGGTTCTTCTATAGATGAAAGTTCAAGGATTTGTTTGTCGCTAGCCCTGAGGGTTTCGAAAATATTGCGGCATATCTGTATGGCATGGCTGTCGTTCTCGGCAAGATGATCAGAAACTCCAGATATAGATGTATGCACATCGGCTCCGCCCAATTCTTCTGCAGTAACTTCTTCGCCAGTGGCTGCTTTCACAAGGGGAGGTCCCCCGATAAAGATTGTTCCCTGATTTTTCACTATGATGGTTTCGTCGCTCATAGCAGGAACGTATGCCCCTCCTGCAGTGCAAGAGCCCATAACAATAGAAAGTTGTGGGATCCCCATGGCAGATAGTCTTGCCTGATTGTAAAAGAATCGACCGAAATGAAATTTGTCGGGAAATACGTTTGCCTGGTCGGGTAGGAAAACACCACCCGAATCGACCATATAAACACACGGAAGATGATTGTCCATGGCTATTTCCTGTGCCCTGACATGCTTTTTGATGCTCTCTTTCATGTAAGATCCACCTTTTACCGTGGCATCATTTGCTATGATAAGGGTTTCTTTACCATGCACAACCCCTATTCCGGTAACTATTCCTGCGCTGGGGAATTGGTTGTCGTATGAATCGTAAGCTGCCAAAGGAGAGAGTTCGAGAAAAGGGGTGTTGGCGTCAATTAAAAGGTCAATGCGTTCACGTGCTAGCAATTTCCCTCTTTCTTTATGCTTTTGAATAGCTTGTGGACTGCCTCCTTTCTTAACCTCTCTGAGGGTGGCTTTGTAAGTGTTCAGGATTTCGAGGAAAGACTCTTTGTTCTTCTTGAATTCTTCAGAATTCACATTGAGTTTAGTTTCTAATTTATACAAGGTAATGAAGTTTTAATGGAACATTCATGTTATAAGTTTAATCTAAGTAATGATGATATTGATGGCTATTGAAAGAGCCGATAAAAATACAAAATTATTCTATTTTCAGAATAAGCAATAAAAAAACTGAAATTATTGTTCAATAAAAATGAACAGCTAGGACTATCAATTTAGATGTAAAGCAAGTGCAGGTTTAGGAAATTTATATATTTGTAACCCAATTATAGGGGTAATATATTAGCATCATCAGTAAATAAAAACCTAGATTAATAAGCATAATGAAATTACAAGACCAACTCAGTAAAGAAGAAAACGCCCGTTTAATTATTGATTATTTTCACCGTATTATGATGCATCATGCACTCTGGTTTGCCGAAGTTCAGCATCAATTAGGAAAAGAAAAGGCTATGGAGGTAATGAATGAAGTGTATAAGACGAGTTATGATATACAAATGAAAAGGCTGGGGAAGATTCTTGGGTTCGAAATGGCAGAAGGAGTTCCAAAACCTATGCTTGAGATGCCTGCCGAAAGTCTATTGAATCTTAGAGAAGGGGTGGCTATTAACTGGCTTGCCAATGATGGGGTTTGGTTTCAGGCAGTAGAGAATAAATATGGAATGAATGATGCAAAACGTTGCAACGATTCATGTTGGGCACAGTTTTCGCCCTTCGAAGCCTGGTCGATAAAACGTATGCTGCAATTGCCAGACAATTGTGGATTGGAAGGGTTAAAGCAAGCACTGCAATATCGCCTCTACGCAAGTGTGAACAAACAAAGCATACATGATGAAACCGAAAATTCTTTTATGTTTCGTATGGATGATTGTCGGGTGCAAACAGCCCGCAGGAGAAAAGATTTGCCAGCCTATCCTTGCAAGTCGGCGGGGGTGGTTGAATATAGTTCTTTTGCTGAAACCATAGATCCTCGCATAAAAACTGAATGTGTTGCCTGTCCTCCCGATGATTTGGAAAGAGAGTGGTTTTGTGGGTGGAGGTTTTTTGTTTAGGTGTTTAGGTGTATAGCTGTTTAGGCGTTTAGGTGTTTAGGATGGTCCTAGACTGGAGGATTTGAGTTTGTAATTATAAAGCGGGTTTTCCAGGCTTGATAAAAGCAAAAGCGAATATTTAATAGAAGAAGCTAATTATAGTGTGGGGATTATTGTCATGGACTCATAAAAGAGTGAAGTGGCAGTAAGTTGCTCATTTGCTCACAAGCCCTCGAGCCATGCGTTAAAACCGTTTGCATGGCCTGCAGGCCCCATGCTCTTGTTAGAGAGAGGTTCTGAAAATCGAGGTTTTATAAATATACTCTTAGCTGTTTAGAGCACTTCTACTTTGCTTTATTTATCGTAAACACCATATGCCCTAACAAATTGGTGGAAGAAGAATCCTATAGGAAAGTAAATCTGGTTTAGATCAAAAGTGAAACACATGCCTGTGTTACGCTTTTTTATTTGCCCTTTGGCTTATTAAACCTGACAAGTTTTTTATTGGGGTAATATGAAAAATGCCCGAAGCTTTCAAAACTGCGGGCATTTTATTAGAAAGGCTTTTGTAATTACTTCTTCCCAGGATATTCAGTAGTATATCCGGCAGTCAAACAAGGCTCAAACAAATTAAAGTCATCCGAATCTACCCAACCACCACCATTAAAGTCGGTGTTGTAAAATCCTACTACACCATTTGTTAAATCGGGTTCAAAGAGGTTGAAGTCGTCTGAATCTACCCAGCCACCATTGTCTAAATCACCAAGGAAAAAGGCATATAAATTGGGATTAATATTAACTAAAATCTGAGGGTTGCTTCCATAAGCCTGAAAAGCATCAATAGTAAAGTCGTAGTTTACCACTGTGGTGTTAAACGGAATAGGGAGTGCTGTCCAGGTAGCCAGGTGGTTTCTACTGCTCACTCTTATGTAATAGTTTCCACTATAAGTTCGGGGAACCGTAAATGTGGCTAACCCATCCGGTGATAAATTAATATTGCTAATGCTTACACCTACGGGAGCAAATGGGGTGGTTTCTTCAAACAAATCAATTTTGATTTTATCGACAACGCCTATAGCATAATAAGGTTCCCCTGTATTGCCATCCAAAGTGTGGTTCATATTATTCAGGGCATTATTGAATAATCCTGATAAGAAGAAATGAAGAATAACCGTTCTATTGCTTTCAATGGTCACTGTTACGGCTAATCTGCTCTGACTTTCGCATCCACTTAAAGTTTGACTTGCATAATAGGTGGTTCCGTTTACTAAAGAGTCGTTAGGTGAATAGGTGCTACCACCTGTAGGAGCATCATACCAAATGAGAGAATTTCCGTTTGCCACTAAATCTGCAACAGTTGAAGCTTCACTAAAAGTTTGGGCAGCCGAACCTGAAGGAGCTGGTGGAATAGCGGTTACTATTATATTTTTAAGCATCATGGATGATGAACCACATGAATTGCTGGCTGAAACCGTAATATCACCACTGTTTGCAGTAGCAAGGGTGGAAATGCTATTTACACTTGAACTTCCTGTCCAGTTAAGCGGTAAAACCCAGTTATATGATGTTGCCCCGGACACTGAAGCTATACTATAAGTGTTTGAACTTCCTTCGCAAATGGTTGCATTTCCACTAATGGCTCCTGGCTGAATAGGTGCAGTGTTCACACTAATACTTTTTGTTTGCACAATTGACGAACCACAAGTATTGTTTGCTTTAACAGTAATGTTTCCACTCGTTGAGCTTGCTGTTGGAGTGAAGGAAGTTGTTGTAGAACTGCCCGTCCATCCTGCAGGCATTGTCCAGATGTAAGATGTTGCACCCGATATGGCCGTTATACTATACGTATTCGATGTAGCCGAACAAATTATTGCATTGCCACTGATAGCACCAGGTTGTGACGGAATACTATTTACGGTGACACTTTTGGTTTGTACTGCCGAAGAGCCGCAAGCATTATTTGCTTTAACAGTTATGTTTCCACCTATCGAGCCAGCAATTGAAGTTATAGAAGTGGTGGTTGAACTTCCTGTCCATCCGCTGGGAATTGCCCATGTGTAGGATGTTGCTCCGGATACAGCAGCAATACTATAGGTGTTTGATGAACCTAAACAAATGCTTGCATTACCGCTGATAGCAGTAGGCTGTGCCGGAACACTGCAAGCCTGAACAATAATTATTCCCTTCATGCCTATTGAAGCATGAGGAGCACATACATAATAATGAGTTCCTACTGTAAGGTTTGATGGTAAAACCAATCCGCCTCCAAAAGGGGTCGAAAATCCTCCCGAAAGAGAGGTGTTGCCATTTGCATTCCAGGTAGCCTGACTCACTTCCACAGCATTGTGTGCAGTGGAGATGCTGAAAAGTACACTATCTCCGGATGTTATAGTGATAGTTGAAGGAGAAAATGATGCTCCCACAACGGTGATAGTCCATTTGGTTGCATGAACCTCAATAGTTGAAAACAATAATAAAAGGCTAATTATAAGATATTTTTTCATGAAAAGTATATTTTTATGGTCCTACTCTTAAGGCTTTTCGGTTACGCCCCGTTTAATATGTGGTTGCTGGACTCCACCCTGAATTCTTTATTTCATTAAATTCGGTTTTTGAAATAATATTAATCTAAACAATTAGGATTTTTTTAAGTTCAATTTCTTAAGATTTATTATTGCATCATTTCGCTATAGAAAATACGGTTATGCTGCATAGATTGAAAACATAAAATGTAAGCAAATAAAAAACCCGCCAGATTTATATCTGGCGGGTTTTTTATATTTATGCACTAAACGCTAAAGTTCCTCAACTTTAAGTACTTACTTCTTTCCCGGATATTCAGTGGCATATCCGGCAGTCAAACAAGGCTCAAACAAATTAAAGTCATCCGAATCTACCCAACCACCGCCATTAAAGTCGGTGTTGTAAAATCCTACTGCGCCATTTGTTAAATCGGGTTCAAAAAGGTTGAAGTCGTCTGAATCTACCCAGCCACCATTGTCTAAATCGCCAAGGAAAAAGGCATATAAATTGGGATTAATATTAACTAAAATCTGAGGGTTGCTTCCATAAGCCTGAAAAGCATCAATAGTAAAGTCGTAGTTTACCACTGTGGTGTTAAACGGAATAGGAAGTGCTGTCCAGGTAGCCAGGTGGTTTCTACTGCTCACTCTTATGTAATAGTTTCCACTATAAGTTCGGGGAACTGTAAATGTAGCTAACCCATCCGGTGATAAATTAATATTGTTAATGCTTACACCTATGGGAGCAAATGGGGTGGTTTCTTCAAATAAATCAATTTTGATTTTATCGACAACGCCTATAGCATAATAAGGGTCCCCTGTATTGCCATCCAAAGTGTGGTTCATATTATTCAGGGCATTATTGAATAATCCTGATAAGAAGAAATGAAGAATAACCGTTCTGTTGCTTTCAATAGTCACCATTACGGCTAATCTGCTCTGACTTTCGCATCCACTTAAAGTTTGGCTTGCATAATAGGTGGTTCCGTTTACTAAAGTGTCGGTAGGTGAGTAGGAGCTACCTCCTGTAGGAGCATCATACCAAATGAGAGAAGTTCCGTTAGCCACTAAATCTACAACAGTTGAAGCTCCGCTAAAAGTTTGGGCAGCCGAACCTGTAGGAGCTGGTGTTTCGCAACCGAAAAACTCATCGGCCCCAATATCAGGTGTATTTGAATCGCGAAGGTCGCCATCGTAATCTGAAGTGTAGGTTGCAATAGGTGCACCGGCATTATTAATAAGGGTATGAACATTTGGGCTGATATGTAAGAAATTTGCATCTGCACCTAATAAGCTGCTCCAATTTGGATTTTCTGTAATTGAATTTGTGTCTCTTGGTGTTGCAGCAGCAATAAAAGAAGCTAAGGTTGAATAAGAATTGGTTCCATCGTACATAATCACCTGGTTTGAACCTGGAACACCTGCATAGAATAAGTTGTTGTTTGATGTAGCTGCATAGCTTGTCAAAGAAGCAGAGCTTCTGCGATAAGCAGCAGTCATACCAGTAAGACCATTTGGAATGGAATTATTTACAAAGATGTTGTTACGTAAATTCACGGTTGGAGTAGTAGAAGCATAAATAGCCGAACTTCCAAACAATGCACCCGTACTGCTTGCATTCAAATATACAGTGTTGTAATAAATATTGTTTGTTGTACCCCCGTTGATATACATTCCCACTAATGAGTTTGCGCCGTTTGCACCAGTAGTTCTCAAATCGCCGATTAAATTATTATATATATTGTTTGTTATACCCCCATTTATATATAAGCCGTAAACTACAGTACTTGCGCTAATATTTGTCGATGATAAATCGTAAATCTTATTCTTAAAAATATTATCTACTGTAGCAGAAGGCTGGATGTACATTCCATAAATTGTGAGCCCGCCATTAAGTGAATAAACAGTATTATTGCTAACTTCCACTGTGGTTCCATAGCGCAATCTCATTCCATAAATAGTAGCACTTCCGGCAGCAGTTAAGTTGTAAATGTTGTTGTTTTGAACAATTTTAGTGCCTGTTGAAGAACCGGAATTATACCATCCAATGATAGTTTGAGAACCGCTCGCGCTCGAAATGAAATTGAAAATGTTATTTCCAATCAGAGTTTCATTTGTTGAACCATTACTTGAATACAAACCATACATTGCTGAAGTGGTGCTTGTGTTGGTATAAAACAAATCGCTAATCGTATTCCCGTTAAAAGTAACATTGGTAGGTGCGTTGTATTGAATTCCATACATTGCACCACCACCATTACGGCTAAAATCATCAATGAAATTCTGATTACAATTGAGGTTAGTAGCCGAACCTGCATAGATACCTTGCGCTGTACCTGTTGATGTGGTAAGAACAATATTCTCGATATCGTTATTGTTTATATTAATGGTGTTTGATGAAGCTGAACTGCCATTGTAAATCCCGGTAAATGTTCCTGTAGAGGAGTTTAATGTAACATCAGAGATGTTATTGTAAATGATGTTACAAGTAGCAGCGGCAGTCGACATGGCTGTCATATATATCCCCTGGAATGAGCCAGCAACACCACTTCCGCTTAAATTAAATGTACCTGTTCCTGCATTATTAGCAAATCCTACCGTATTACCTGTAATCTGAATATTGTCGCCGTAAGTGGAATTTGCAAAATAAATACCATTCATAGTTCCGGTAGCGGTGAAGGTTCTGGTGGCAGTTTGGTAAACTTTATTATTGGTAATGATCCAGTCGGTATTCCCTGTTAAAGCATATATTCCAGCACAACCACCCGTTAAGAAGAAGTCGTATATTTCGCAGTTATTTATCGTAACATTGCTGTTGGCAATAGTTGCTGAAGTTGCACTCCCACTTGCTGAAATCCCTTTTGAAGGTAAGTTAGAGCCGGCAGGTCCAATTTTACAATTTGATATGGTAATATTGTCATTACCGGTTGTGGTTCCGGTGCTGATGAAGATATTTCCTCCGGTAGTAGCCAGAGGCAGGGGAGTAGAACCAAGTACAGTGCAATTTGTAATGGTGTTATTAGTAGCATCCCCAACAAACTGAATGCTTGAGGTCCCTGCTGTCGCAGAAGTACTTAGGTTTGATATTGTTAATGCGTTTCCACCAGTGTTTAATCCATCAATGGTAACTCTGTCTGCCCCATTAAAATTAATCATTGGACCAGCAAGCGTACCAGAAATGGTTCTTGTTGATCCACCACTTGGCTGAATCGTCAAAGTATAACCTCCGGCACCTACTTCCGACCATTGGTTTAAAGCAATCGCTCCTGTTTCAGTAAGGTCTGAAGTTATATTTACACTAACGTTCCCAGAAAGGAATGAATTATTAATTGCAGCAAATAACCCACCAGCTCCAGTTAAAGAGGTATAGGTTTGAGAAGTTCCTACACTAAATGTTCCCGAAAAAATCCCTGCTGTTGTAAAAGTGCTGGGTGAAGTAGGAGGTGTAGAACAGGCAGGAGGATTAGTAGTATAACCACTTGCACCCGCAGAAGGATAGGCAATGACATTTTTTGCAACATTGCTATCTTGTGCTACTACATAATAGGATATTACATCAGTAGTAACAGTTGCTGGAGTAAATGTAAAAGTAAACTGATTCGAACCAGCATACACTCCTGTAACAGGAGAATAACTTCCCGAATTAACTTTATAATATAACACTGGCAAGCCGGTGCCTGATTTTGGTACACTTGAAGCGTCAATTATAGTAGTTGTAAGTACAACCGTAGCATTAGCCAACTGATTGCTTAATGGGGTGTAGGTAATTACTGGAGGTGTAAAATCTAAATAAACACCATTAAATTCATCAGCTCCAATATCTGGTGTGCTTGCATTTCTTGTGTCACTATCAAAATCGGTTGTATAACCACTAATAGGAGCAGCACCGCTTTCAATGGTGGTTGCAACTGTTGTATTAATGTGCAAATAAGTAGCATCTGCTCCAGTAGTGCTAGCCCAGCTAGGATTGATAGTGAAAGAAGCTGCATCGCGGGTTGGACCAACGGCTGTTTTAAAAGTAGCAAGTGTTTGATAGGAATTAGTTCCATCATACATTAATAAGTAATACGTTCCTGGTGTTCCAGCATAAAACACATTATTGTTTGAGGTAGAAGCATACGTTGTAAGCGTTGCATTATTCCTTCTATAAGCACACACATAACCAGTCCCTTTAGCATTAGACCCATTTACAAAAATGTTGTTTCTGAGATTAACAGTTGGTGTAGAAGAAGCATAAATTGCCGAGCTTCCAAAGTTGGTTCCCGAGCTGGTAGCGTTTAGATACACTGTGTTAAAGTATAGATTATCCGTAGTTCCACCACTAATATAAAACCCGGCGATAGGATTTGTAGCACTTGCTGCAGTAGCCCGCAGGTCACCAATAATGTTATTGTATACATTATTTGTAGTTCCTCCGGTTATGTACATCCCGTAAACTACCGTACTTGTGCTCGTATTTGTAGTGCTTAGGTTATAGATTTTGTTTTTAAAAATACTGTTTGTTGTGCCGGCATCTATTCTCATTCCATAAATTGATTGACCACCGCTAAGACCGTAAACCAGGTTTCCGCTAATTTCATCAGTTGATCCCTGAGCCATTCTAAACCCATAAGTAACCGCACTTCCTGCAGCCGCAGTGAAATTATAAAAGCTGTTATTTCTTACAATTTTAGTTCCTGATGTGGTACTGTTATACCATCCATACATTGTCTGCGAACCTGTTGCAGTTGATGTGAAATTATAAATACAGTTTCCAATCAATGTTTCATTCGTTGCAGTTGCATTCGAATATAATCCATAGATTGCAGAAGTAGAACCGCTAACTGTTGAACTAAAGTTTCTGATAGTATCTCCCTGAAAGCTAACATTGGTTGGCTGATTATAACGTATGCCATAGAATACTCCCGCTGCATTACGCGACAAACCTTCAATAACATTATAATTGCAATATAAGTTTGTAGCTGAACCTGCAAAAATTCCCGTTTCAGTGGAAGTAGAAGTTAAGAGCGCAATAGTTTTTATCACATTATTATTAATATTCACAGTATTTGATGAAGCTGATGAGTAATGATAAATACCTGTAAAAGCACCGCTTGAAGAGCTTGATGTCAATGATATATTTGATACAATATTATTATTGATATTACTGGCAACAGATGCAGTTGAAGAGGCTACCATATAAATTCCCTGGAATGAACCGGAGCCTGTCAACATAAATGTACCAGTACCGGCATTATTTGCATATCCAATAGTATTGCCTGTAATCTGAATATTATTGCCAGAAGTACTGTTCGAAAAATATATACCGTACATCCCAGCAGTAATGGCACGCGATGCCGTCTGATACATTTTATTATTAGTAATCGTCCAATCCGTATTTCCTGTTAAAACATAAAAAGCACCGCATCCACCAGCTAAAAAGTAATCATATATTTCGCAATTTGCAACAGTGATGTTGCTATTAGCAATGGCTGATGAAGTAGTACTTCCATTCCCTAATATACCAATAGAAGGTGAATTAGTCCCTGCCGGACCAATCTTACAATACGAAATAGTGTTGTTATCATTGCCGGTTGTTGTTCCTGTACTAAATACGATAACCCCACCATTTGTAGCAAGCGGAACTTTTGCAGATCCGAGAATAGAGCAATTAGTTATTGTGTTATTCGTAGCATCACCAATAAACTGCATGGTAGAAGTCAGTGCTGTTGCCGAAGTACTTAAATTCGATATGGTAAGAGCATTTCCGCCCGTATTCAATCCATTTATAGTCACTCTGTCAGCACCATTGAAATTAAATAATGGACTTCCTGCCACTGTTCCCGAAATAGTTCTCGTGGCACCGCCGCTTGGTTGAATGGTGAGGGTATATCCACTGCCATTATATTCAGCCCATTGATTTAAAGAGGTAGCGCCATTTTCATCCGTGATATTGCCAATTACAGAAATGGTTACATTCCCCAGTAATCCTGAAGCATTTATGGTAGCAAATAAACCATCTGCTTTTGTAAAAGAAGTAAAGTCTCCTGAAGGTCCAATTGTATAATTGCCGCTTAATGGAAAAGGAACATTAAAACCACTAGAAGTAACAGGTGTTAATCCTAATGAAGAAAATGTTATGCTTGCTCCCATAACGCAATTTACACTTGTTGCGGTAAGGTCAGTAAAAGAAGCAATCCCCGAAGCAGCTGTTGCAGATGCTGTACCACCAAGGGTCCAAAAGCCAGCCCCGACGATAGCATTTACAATGGCTGTGCTCGAAGTCGTATTCCCATATTGGTCTTGAACAAAAATCTGAGGTTGAACATTCAATAAAGCACCATTAGCTAATGGTGCAGTAGGTTGAGTTTTCATCCCTAACTTCGAAGGATTTCCAACACCAATAATTTGTGTTACAGATTCTGTTGTATAACCTGTTGCCATTACCGTAATATCTTTCGATCCTGCAACAGTCAGCAAAGGATTTAATCCCGAAGGTAACAATTCAATATTCCCTGGAGTAATAATATAATCTGTAAGAGGGATTAATGAAGTTCCACCAATTTTCAAAGCTGTTATTGCTGCCCTCCAGGCTGCGTCATCTGTAAAAGTAATGTCAATCGGATTGTCAACCGTTGCGCCAATGGCTGGGGTTAGGGGAGGAGAAGGTAGAGGAGTTTCAAGCGTAATATTACTGCCATTGTCTGTTCCAACTGAATAAGGTGCACTTCCAACCACTCTGATTCTGTAATCAATGCCTGATACTGCCCATGGGGGAATAATCGCCTGTATAGTTCCTGATGTTGTGCTATTTAAAGTTCCGATATTATCAGGATTAGCAAAACTTCCATTCTCATCCGACAATTGAGCAGTCCAAACATTATTATTATAAATCGTTCCTGTTCCAATTGTAAACGGAACACTTAGAGGTGCTCCGACATACTGGTTGTTCGAGGCAAGTGCTGAGGTTGTTATGGTTTCTGGAGTAGATGGTGTCCATGTCAGCGTCATTCCAGTAAAATTATCTACATCTGATGGCGAAAAGCTCACCGGATTTGGTCCTTTTGTAAATTGTATCGAAATTGTATCTTCGGCAGTAGCTGCGTCATCCCATGCATATTCAATCCAAATGGTATAAGTACCGTCTGGCATTAAGTTGAATGGGGTTGATCCTGTTAATCCATTCCCTGTCCACGAAAAAGTACGCGATGCATAGCTCGTTAAAGTTGCGGATGTGGTTGCATCCACAACGCTTTGGGTCGGAGATGCGGCTTTCCAAATGAGCAAATGCGACATACAGTTGCCCGAACTGCCATATCGGTTTCTGGTTTTAATAAAAGTTGATGCCGAATCTTCTATCCAGGCAGCAATAAAATGCGTATTGGCATAGGTTGATGTTGTGTAAGCAACAGGGTTGACTGTAAAAGTTAAGGTCCCTGCCGTCTGCGATTTGGCTTGATAAATTGTCCCGATTAGTATAGCCAAAAAGAGGATTGTTTTGAATAATTGTTTTTTCATACTTTGATTATTTAATGTTATGTGATTCACAATGAGTGTTAAGTAATTCACAGCAAAGATACATTTATGTGAATTCGACAATCAAGGCAATTATGTACTTAAATCAAAATGCTAAGCATTATAATGAACTAAGAAATTAAACCAAAATTGTATTCTTTTTTTAATATATTGAGTATGAATAGAATAATCAGGTTTCCTTTTAGTGCTTAATAGCAAATAATGATATATGTCAATGCTAGTTTGATGAGAATCAATCAGTTTCATTATAAATATCATCGATAAATATCAAGATAAAATCATTCATCCGAAATCAGAAATAATCATGAATGATCATATAATCCTAATAAAAAACAATGTAGAAACCCAATAAATACATTCGATGTAATTATGTTCCGTTTTTCATAAGGTGGATTTTTACTCCTCTTTGGAAGGGCAGGGGTGGGTGTTTAGCTGTTTAGCTGTTTAGCTATGTAGCTGTTTAGGCGTTTAGGTGTTTAGCTGTTTAGGATGGTCTTAAGCAGAGTCTACTCGTTCGCTTATTAGCCCTCGAGCCATGCATTAAAATCGCTTGCATGGCCTACAGGCCCCATACTCTTGTTAGAGAGAGGTTCTAAAAATCGAGGTTTTATAAATAGACTCTTAGCTGTACAGGGGAACTTCTACTTTGCTTTATTAATGGTAAAAACCAAATGCCCCTTAACAAATAAGTCTGCATTCTTCACCATTATATACTTCAACGTAAGATTTCCCAACAATTCAGGATTAATTGTAACTGTAGCGCCTGCAGCTACGGTATACCAAACCAGCACTGTTGACTTGGCTTTGAGTGCCAACCCTAACTGTAAACTAACAGTCCCGTCATTATAAATCGTAACCGTTTCCCCAATCTTAAACAAGTGAATGCAAATCTTCTTGATAATATTACAAGCAACATCCAAGGTATATATTTTATTAGCAGTTGAAGCATAAACAATCTTACGACTCATAAAATACTCACTGCTGAAATCAGTATTAGCAAAAATATTCATCAATTTATCTACTTTCTTTAAAATAGAAAACCCTTCTTTTACCAGTTTTTCAACGTTCTTACGGGCAGTAGCAGCATCTGCAATTGCGGCCTTAGGTTTAGGAATAAATAGTCTGTAATTAGTTACACATGTTGCCAAATCAGTAATATCAGTAGCACTAATAATATACTCTGTCCCCATGTCTCCAATGCTGTCATTTGCAGCAGCAACAATCTGACTTCCAAGATTAGCTTTTTCTAATTCAGATAATATAGAGAAGGAAGAAACTGTAATGTTTACTTTTTTCATCAACTCATTATAATTTTTGTCAGAAGCATAATCATACACAGCACCAGCAACTACCAATGATTTTGCAACCATCTCCTTAAACTTCAATTTTTTATCGGCACTTACGCCCGTACTCTTTAATCCAGCATTAACACACTCCAGTATGATGTCTTGTTGAATAACACCAAGCCTTGTTTCATGTTTTACAAACGGGTCTTTACCCACCCAGTCTGCCCCATATTTATTTAAGCAAACTCGGGTTCCAAATAGGCTCGTGATTTGAGCATCTAATCTTTTTTCCATAGCTTTAATATTTAATGTTTATAACGTTTTCTTTGTTTCATGTTTATGCATATGCATTTTCAAGGCACAAATCTAGACTATATTTTAATGCAAATTGAATTTTTAATGCTAAATAAAAGTTAAAATCACATAGATGTATTTTTAGGGTCTGTTTCTCTGATTTTTAGACGGTGTATGATACTTAATTTTATCTTTGAAGCAAATAGGAATTTTTATTAAGCCAAGTACGACGATAAATGTTGGGACCATAGGAGTGAAACACTTTGAGGAAGGGAATTGGGGAGGATGGCTTGGTTTGAAATATTTTTTTTGTTTTTAAGTTAATGAATTGTTTTTAATTATAACTTTGAAGTCTTAATGGAAATGAAAATTATTTAACCCCAATTCTGACGAAACCCCAACCCCGACGATAAATGTCGGGACAATAACAGTGAAACATTGAGAAAGGATATATATTGCAACCATATAATAATTAGTTTTGATTGATGTTAAAAAACGAAGCACATGCCCGGATTAAGATAAACCAACTGCTTGAAGAAGCAGGTTGGAGGTTCTTCGACAATCATGAAGAAAAGGCTAATATTTTGCTTGAAAACCATGTGAAAATTACTCAAAAGGAAGTTGATGCATGGGGTAATGATTTTGAGAAAGTGAAATCGGGTTCACTGGATTTTTTACTTATCGATACTGATAATAAACCTATTTGTGTTCTTGAAGCAAAGAAAGAAAGTTTGCATCCTTTGGTTGCAAAAGAACAAGCACGTAAATATGCAAATACCATTGGGGCTCAATTTATTATTTTATCAAACGGGATAGTGCATTATTTATGGGATTTAAAAAAGGGAAATCCTAAACCAATTTATAAATTTCCTTCTCCAAATGAAATTGGAGCGATTAAAGAATGGAATCCTGACAGGAATTCGTTAGCGACTGAACCTATTGGGATAGATTATATTGCTACTGTTCAAATGCCTGATTATGCTGAACGACCAGGATGGAATGGAAGTGTTGAAAAAAGTAAAGACTTTATTTGGACAAATGCACTTCGATTCTTGCGTCCCTATCAATTAGATGCAATTTTGCATTTGCAAAAAGCAGTGCTGGTAGGTAAAGACTGTTTTCTTTTTGAAATGGCTACAGGGACAGGTAAAACCTTGGTTTCTGCTGCGGTCATCCGTTTATTTCTGAGAACTAAAAACGCCAGAAAAGTTCTGTTTTTGGTAGATAGGTTAGAATTGGAAGACCAGGCATGGAAAGCTTTTACCAACTATTTGAAACCCGATTATTCTACATTTATATATAAGGAACACAAAGATGATTGGAGAAAAGCCGATATTGTGGTGACAACCATTCAATCGTTGATGTTTGATAATAAATACCGCAACCTATTTTCACCGACCGATTTTGATTTAATTATTTCGGACGAATCGCACCGTTCAATTTCAGGTAATGCCAGAGCTGTTTTTGAATATTTTCATGGTTATAAGCTTGGCTTAACTGCTACACCGAAAGATTATTTGAAAGGAGTAGTCTATACAGGTGACGGTACAAAAACTATTCCTTGCTTTATCGATCCCCGAGAAGTAGAAAGCCGGATGTTGAGAGATACATACGTTACTTTTGGTTGCGAAGGTGGCGACCCAACATATCGTTATTCATTGATTGATGGGGTGAAAGATGGTTATCTGGTTAATCCCAGAGTATTGGATGCCCGAACTGAAATAACTACACAATTGCTTTCCGATAAAGGCTATGCAGTGGCTATAGCAACTGAAGAAGGTGAAGAAACAGAAACCTTTATTTCTCGTGATTTTGAAAGAAAATTCTTTTCTGATAAAACGAATCGGGTTTTTTGTCAGACCTTTTTAGAAAATGCCTTGCGTGACCCAATTACAAATGAAATAGGTAAAACGATATTTTTTGCAGTAAGTCAAAATCATGCCCGAAAACTGACCGAAATATTAAATGAATTTGCCGACCAGCTTTATCCCAATAAATACAATTCTGACTTTGCTATACAAGTTACCTCACAGGTGGGCGAAGCACAGCAAATGACTATTAATTTTACCAACAACAATTTAAATGGTAAAACAAGCTGGCTGGAAGGTTATAAAACGAGTAAGACCCGAATTTGCGTTACTGTGGGTATGATGACTACCGGTTATGACTGCCCTGATTTACTTAATCTTTGTATGGTACGTCCAATTTTCAGTCCGTCAGACTTTGTGCAGATAAAAGGACGTGGAACTCGAAAAAACACTTTCGATTTTAAACACAAAAACGAATTAGGAGAGGAAGAGACGGTAAAACATGAAAAGGAATTTTTCAAACTTTTTGATTTCTTTGCCAATTGCGAATACTTTGAAGAAAAATTTAATTATGATGAAAAGTTAAAACTTCCAAAACCAAAATCCGGCGAAGGAGAAGACGGTGGTGGAGGGGTTGATATTGATATTTATACAAGTTTTCGACCGACCCATTATCTCTTTTGAAAGAACAATATATAGGATACGAAGGGATGAAAATTGACCGTATGCTGTTTAAAAAGTTCGAAGACAGAATTATAATGGACGACGTAATTAAAAAGAATGTTGAACTCAGCAATTGGGAGCAAGTTGTTTCGCATATTCAAAATGAAATATTTGATAAACCTGAAGAATACTTTAATCTTGAAAAATTGCGGAAAGCCGCAAAGATTGATCGTAAAATATCAATTAGGGAAGTGGTTGAAAAGATATTTGGGATTATTCCAAAATTCAAATCGAAAGATGAATTATTGGAAGAGGAATTTGACAAATTTATTTCAATTTATCCACCAGAAGAAGATGTGAATTTAAGGGCGTTAAAATATTTCTTCAAAGCTTATATTGTGGATAACGAGATAAGAAAAATTATTGAGACCAAAGATTTTCAAGCCCTGCAAACCAATCCAACGCTTAGCATTTCACAATTTAAGGAAGTTGCAAATAAATATAAGGAAGTAATTCCATTATACATTAAAGATTATATTAATTTAGAAAAATTTGCTGCCTAACCCATGTCCGACAAATTTCGAAATAAATACCGCATTCCGTCTGCCCGTTTACAAAATTGGGATTATGGTTCCAATGCCCTATATTTTGTAACCATATGCACAAAAAACCGCGAATGTTTTTTTGGGAATGTGGTGGATGGTATAATGGAATTGTCGGAAATAGGGATAATTGTTGAAACCGAATGGTTAAAAACATTTGAATTGCGACCTGATATGAATTTAGGAATGGGCGAATTTCGTAT
>CAIXTV010000253.1 GCA_903922465.1 uncultured bacterium | reverse complement strand
CAACCATTGAATCATTGAGCTCAACCATTAAAGCAATGAGCTCAACCATTAAAGCAATGAGCTCAACCATTAAAGCAATGAGCTCAACCATTGAAGCAATGAGCTCAACCATTGAATCATTGAGCTCAACCATTGAATCATCGAGCTCAACCATTGAAGCATTGAGCTCAACCATTGAAGCATTGAGCTCAACCATTGAAGCATCTAAAGCAATGATAGAAGATTTTGTCTTTTTCCCTTTCCATCTATCTATTTCAAAAAAGAAACTTCATAAAGATTATGCATAAAAAGCGCGTTAAAGAAGAAAAATAATAAATTTTACAGCACGAAAAGAGAAGAATTTAAATTAAACCAAAACTATACAGAAGCGTAAGTTAAATATCAGTTATGATACAGACATAAAACAATAGGTCTATAATCTTAAGAATGAGCTCTGCAAAACACTTCAATTCAGCGAGACAATTACTAATTCAGTTGCATTAAAAATGTTCTTTTAGTGCAAACGGATTCGCCACCGAATAATATTATGAAAACTCTTTCTCAAAATATGACCAGTTGATTGTTTGGGCCAATAACACCATTTCATGGTGCTTATCAATGAAATCTTCTAGTTACGGACGAAACAAATCACGCTGCCTTTTTTTGGGTAATTTCCCTAACCTAATTTGCAAGCTTTTATGCCACAAAAGTACAAAATCCTGAAATTAAACACAAGCTATTTTAATGTTATCGTACATATATTCAAGATAATAGAATAACATCAAGGGGAAACTAAATAAAAAAAGCAGAAATATTATTTCTGCTTTTTTATCAATATTAAATTTCTATTACTGCATCCACCACATCTTAGTAGTAGTAAGATCAGCTTGAGAACTGTAGGCATTCTGATAATTCACACCATTATATGAAACTTCACTGGGAGGAATTAAGAAACGGAAATAACTTAATGGAGCCCCTTCGCGCGGAAGTCTTCCATAAGCACGACGCACTAAAGAGTATGCTTCCATAGGTTGTCTGAAAAAATCGATCAATTGTTGAGTATATATCAAATTCAATTTCTCATCGAAACTGGTATAATTCCAAAAACCAACTTTGTTTTCAAGATAATTCAGCGTCAATGTAACAGGAATATGCACAATGGTATCGAATTTTGAACCATGCAATAGGCTAGTGGTCGACAAAGTGTTTCTCCAGAAAGTTAGTGAAGCCTGAATGCCTGCAAGATATTCGTTGCTTGCATTTGATTCATCTTGTGCCACACCAATACCTTTCATATAGGCTTCAGCTTTAAGAAAGTTCACCTCGGCACCCGTCATCAATATGTCGGGAATATAATCTTGATCACTTATCAAGAAATAATTAAAGGGAGAGAACAAACATGTTGATCCTTTAATGCCATATGCAGCATCCTGATCGCGTTGAGAATCGTAAGGAACACCACTTTCGGAAGGAGTTCCTGCAACAGGGATTTGCGGGAAAGCTTCCCATTTATTATCGTTATTAGTATCGAAAAATAAATAGGCTCTTGCATCAAAAATACCACTTCCATTAGCACTGTCGTTTGACGACATTTGATGCCACAAGTTCGAACCCATTCGTAAGTTCTTATGTTCTCTAAACGACCATATTCTTCCAGTGTTTTTAAAACTACATTTATAAGGATAAATACCGGCAACTTCTAACATGGCTCCCGAGAAATTACATCCTACCAAAACAGGTAGATCGTTGGTGATGATTTCACCAATAATTTGAGCAGAAATTGCAGGCTCCTTATCATATATTCGCATTGCATAGCGAAGACGCAGGGAATTTGCTAATTTTCGCCACATACTGATATCACCAAAGAATAATTTATCAAAAGTCTTGAATGTTGCAAAAGGTTCACCAATAGCAGTTGGGTCAATATTGTCTGCTGCCCATTTCAATTCATTTAAACAAGTTAAATAAATGCTTCGCTGTGCATCGAACTTAGGTCTTAGCTTAGTAACATCCTGAAACCCATAGCCTGCTTCAGAAAACGGGATATCTCCGAACAAGTCGGTTACCTTAAAAGTTTTATAGGCTAGCAATATCTTCACCATGGCATTCATGTTGTTTAATGCATGGGAAGGAGTTGTATTGCTAAATCGCAACTGAAGCTCTCTGATATTAGGTAAACTATTATAATAATTTGCCCAAATTTCTTCTGTTCCAATAGTTGAGTTTCCCCAAGCCTCTTTAAACAAAGCAGCCATTTGAGTTTGCTTATATAATATCTCGTTGTTAATATAAAACTGTTCGTTCCAGCCATATTGCAATGAACTAATAACATTATTCAGCAAGGAACCATCGCTGGCGGTAGTAAAAACTGATGGATTTTTATTGATATCTTCAAAGTCTTTTTTACAAGAAGTACCAAAAAGTATAATCATCAAAAATAAAACATATTTAATTTTCATAGTGGTATGTTTTTAAAATTTAGCATTTAATTGAAATGAAAAAGAACGTGTTCCGGGCATAGAAGCCCATTCAAAGCCCTGAGCATCACCTGCGCCCATAACGCCTTCAGGATTGATGTGATCAGGTAATGTTGTGTAGATGTAAAACAAATCTCTACCAACTATCGCAATAGTTAGCTCCTGAAATATCTTTACTTTGTTTAACAACTTAGCAGGCAAGACATACGAAAGGGCAATTTCACGACATTTAACCCAAGTATTTTCACGAATTCCCGGAGTCGAAAGCACTTTACCCCATCCTCCAGCGTTAGGCATATATTTATAATAATAATGAACAACAGTTGTATTAGGAGTACCGTCTTCATGCACTCCAGGAAGAATAACTCCAATATTACTTGTGTATCCCGAAGGATCTGTATAAGGTAATCCACCTCCGTCTCTTTCGAGTAGCGTAGAAGGACTTTGGCCTGTTTGCAAACTGGTTACATAAGTTCCACTATAAATATCACCTCCCCATTTAGTATCAACAACAGTACCTAAAGTAATGTTTTTATATTTGAACTGCATAGTCCAGCCTCCTGTAAAACTTGGAGAAGCATTTCCGATAGGAACACGAGTGTTAGTAATTAAGTATTTTGTCCCTTCAGCATTTAACACAGGTTGACCATCTTTGTATACATAATCATAACCTGAAATAGTACCAAAGTCTTCACCGGCATGCAATATCATTGCAGGACCGTTTAAGCCCCAAATATTAGCAATTTCATAACTGTCGGCATTTCCACCTAAACTAACAACATGGTTTCTATTTCTCGAAAAGTTAATCCCTGTTTTAAAAGTAAAATACTTTTTTTGATAAGGAGTAGTGTTTAAGATAATTTCAATCCCTTTATTTGTAAGAACACCTTCGTTAGTACGAATATATCCTGCTCCTGAAGAAGAAGGAATAGGCAATGTCATAATCTGATCGAAAGAGTATACATAATAATAAGTGAAATCCAGAGCAATTTTACCCTTAAAAAACTCCATATTTGTTCCAGCTTCATAAGAGTTAACACGTTGTGGTTTCAATGCAATAGATGGAATTGTAGATGGGAATCCAGCAGCCTGACTTCCTCCAAATAAACTTGAAGAATAATTAAAGGATGTTTGATAAGGATCAGTATCTGTTGCAGTTTGGGAAGCTCCTCCCCTAATCTTACAGAAATTAAACCACTTACTCTTAAAATCAAAAGCTTCAGTTGGAATAAAACTTAATGTTGCTGATGGGTAGAAATAAGAATTATGACCTGTTGGTAAAGCTGATGACCAGTCATTACGTCCTGTCATTTCAAGGAAAATGAAATTACTATAGGATAAATTCACAAACGAGTATACTGAATTGATTTTCTTCTTCCAAACAGATTCACCTGTTGCAACTGTAGATAAAAGATCACCAGTTATGTTAGCCGTAGGTTGAGCTTGAGTATAATTTGAGAAAGTATACATGTTTGGGTAATACCATGTCCCAGATTTTCCATTGATTCCATAAATAAATCTAGACCAGGATGAGCCACCAATATTAAACTTAACATTGAATTTCGTATCAAAGATACTATCTTTGGAAGCAGTAATTAAAAATTCGCTATTGATACTTTTATCTCTACTTAAAGAGTTTGAATAATACCCATTTAATAAACCAACAACATCAACAGGTTTGTTTTTTGCTTCATATTGATCCAATTGATAATCTAATCCGGTTCTTCCACTAATGCTTAACCATGTTGTAATGTCATAGTTTAATGCCAAGCCTCCAATAAGTTTATTCCTGTCTAAAGTAGTATTATTATTAAAATAGCCCCACCAAAGATATTCATCAATATATGCATAAGGATAGTTCGAATAAGTGTTTCGGGTTCCATCAGCCAATTGGTAATTGTAATAATCTTCGCCTTGATAACTTCGGGGCCAGCAATATAATAAACCTTTACCAAACGAAGTTGCAGACTCCCCTAAAGTAGGTGAGTTTGTACGATGATAATCCATATATGAAGCAGTGACCACAACATTCACTTTATCCGAAACCTTTAAAGCCGAATTTAACCCAATGGTTGTTTGACTAAAATCAGAATTGTAAACAATAGCTTCATTATCAACTCTTGTTATTGAAACCCTCATTGTACCTCTATCACCTCCACCTTCTAATGCAATATTATGCGTAGTGGTGTGTCCATTACGATAAGGTAATTTAATATTATCGGGCTGTGGAGACCATGAACGCAAACTTCCATCCCACCATTTCACAGTTTGACCTAACATTTCGGGCCCCCAAGAAGCAGCTGAGCCATAATATCCAAATTCCTGAGAAGTTGATGATGTATGTCCTTGTTGGTCGATAACTAAATTATCACTGTGTTGTAGGTTAGGAAACTCAGCAATTCCGTTTGAATCAAGAGTAAATTTTGGAGTTGTAAAAGCAGTAGGTGCTCCACCTCCATATTTATTCTGAACATCTCTATAACGATAAGGAGTTATGAGTTTATAACTTAGGTTATAAGAAACCCCTATCCCTTTTTGCTTTTTCCCCTTTTTAGTAGTTATTAATATCACTCCATTGGCACCTCTTGATCCATATAAAGCAGAAGCAGCACCACCCTTAAGTATGTTAATACCTTCAATATCCTGTGAATTGATATTGTTAATAGCCGACCCCCAGTCAGTTCCTCGTCCAACAGATGTCATTCCAGGATCATTTTCAATTGGAGTCCCGTCAACAACAATCAAAGGCTGGTTATTTCCTGAGATATTGTTATTTCCTCGAATAGTGATACGCGTAGTTCCACCTTCAACTCCATCAGGATTTGCAATTTGAACTCCCGCTGATTTCCCACTTAACGCACTAACAATATTAGATGCATCTGATTTCTGTAGTTCTGCACCTTCAACTTTTTGAGTAGAATAACCTACTTCACGTGTTTGTCGTGTAACCCCTAATGCAGTAACAACGACTTCTTTCAAAACGTTAATGGTTGGGTCCATTTTAATGTTAATAACAGATTGTTTACCGACGCTAACTGTTTTAGTTTTATAACCAATAAAACTAAAAACAAGTGAATCTTTTGATGTTACATGCTTAATAACATACTTACCATTAATATCAGTTGTAGTTCCTGTATTTGTGCCTTTGATTAATACGTTTAAAAACGGCATAGGTAATTCATCTTCAGCAGAAGTGACGGTTCCTGAAACATTTATTTCTTGGGCTTCTACAAGTGTGATAGTCCCAAGAATAAATAATAAATAGAGTATAAATTGTTTTACCATAATTGTGAAAATTTATTTGATTTTTTTTATCCTAATTGAACTTTTCAATATACTAATTTGAAGTCTCACTAGATTTTTGTTCCTATTATTTCTTATCAGCGTACAATAATTTTTTTTACTTCGAGCCCATTTTTATTTCCAACCTTCATTATATAAACTCCTTTGGCCGAATTAGTGAGGTTAATAATAACATTTTCTCCATTCCATTCAAACTGATCAATAAGTTTTCCCATTAGATCATAAATATTGACTTTGCAGATTTCATCAGGTTTATTATTTGAGGCAAGAGTAAACATGCCATTTGAAGGATTAGGAAACACAGCTATACCAAAATCAGTCCTAATTTCTTTTATATTTTGCATTGGTGGATTAGGAGGAGTGTTATCAAAGAAATTGACCAGATTGCAATTTACATAGAGAAAAGGCTGCACATCAGCTCCGCAATTTGTGCATGTAGTACCCGATACACATGAAGGGTAATTTGTATTACATTGATCAATATATGATTCATAAAAAGTATACTTCAGTGCAATATTTGAAGTAGAAATAAATGGAGATATATCATAATCAAAAGGCTTTGCAATTGAACCCGGGCACCAACCTGCACGATTATATTGCCATGTACCACTTTGAGGGGAGCAATTATCAGGATTAGGATTACAAGTCACCCAGTTGTGTTGGGTAAAAGTGTTAACTCCATTAACATATATATGATGGGTTGCATCATAAAATTCAGCAGCATTGCTTGTATTACTAGGTCCTGCATGCCCTGTTGAAACAAGCTTAATTTTCGAAGAAGCAACACCAAAAGGAAATGTATAATTATATATACCTACAGGTTGTTGATTTGAATAATTTCCAAAATCATAATTCCCATTCCAAGCTTCAGTGACTTGGCTATATTTATGAGGAGGTGGTCCTGCTTTGTATGCAAAAGATAATGCATAATAATAGCCATTGTCTAATCCAACAATCTTAAAAGTAACCTTACCATTTAATATTGATGCATAATCTGCAAGATTAATTTTATGCGAGCAAGCCGTACCATAAGGGGTAATATATCTCATTATTTCAAACCAATTTCCTTCATGACTTCTAGCTTTAATACTTCTAATGTAATCCCATGCGCCACATCCACCAGGAGGGCAACTAACAGTTAAGGTAGCCATTATTGTATCATATGCTCCTATATAAGATGGAAGTTGACCATCTACAATAACCTCATTTATCACAGATGAATTATTTATAACACCACTAAATGCCAGAACTGTTGTATCGTTTGGAATCGAGGCTATATTAATATTCACACTAACTGAAGTAGTAGCTCCAAAATTATTTGTACCAAATATTTCAACAGTATAACTCCCAAAAGTAGGAGGAAGCCACCATGCTGTATAATGTCCATTACCGAAGTCATGTGAAGGAATATTAGTTCCATTAATTCTAAAATGCAATTCCTGAATAGAAAAAAGCGTAGGATAATTAATTGATGCAAATGCGGCCAACTGTATTTTTGATAAGGTATCACCAACATAAACATTTCCCGCTAAAGGATGTCGTGCCTCAATTATGGGAACATTTAAGGCTGGATCTAACACATCGAAATTATTTATCACAGAAACAGCTGTATCGAATTGCAAATTACCATTCTGATATGCTTTAACTGAAACGGTTCCAGCCCCAGTTACTGTAATTATTGAATCATTAGAAAGAGTTGCTGGTCCTGATAGTATTATATAACTTATAGGTAAACCTGAAGTAGCTAATGCATTTAATGCAAATGGAGGCGTAGTAGTTAATTTAGGCCCTATCTGAGGAAATGAAATTGCCTGAAAATGAGAATTTAGTGTGCCCTCAAAGTTTGAGTTTGATCCAGTCATAGCAAGGTTGGTAATATCTCCATCATAAGTTGGAGAATTTGCACTTACTTGATTGGTAAGTTTTGTAATACTAACATTATTACCACCAGGAGCACCTTGATTAAATTTATAGTACAATTGAAGATTTGCCTCATTTCCAACAGGCTCATTTGTAAGCATATTTTGAATTTCAGTCTGAGTTAAGGCTTTGTTCCAAAGCGTAACTTCATCTATGCCCCCTTTATAGTAAAAGTTATAACCCGTTGCGGGGCTTAATCCAATAACAAACGGGAAACTTACAGTTGTAGAGAAACTACCAGCTGCTGCTGCGCTTCCAACTAAACCTCCGTTTAAATATAATTTCACATTAGACCCATCATAAACCCATGCATAATGTTGCCAAACATTTGGAACGATGGTAGAAGCTGGAGCTACAACCTGATATAAAGTATTTGCAGCATTAACAAAACGGCATTCGATAGTACCACTGCCAAGCTCAATTAAATAAAAAGCACCATTTGTACCTCTAATGCCCATCATTCCTTGACCATAACCCATTGTTGTATTGAAAAACCAACCTGTCATAGAAATAGCAGAAGAGCCTGCTATTAGCGATGTTGCAGCTGGAACATTCACATAATCGTTTACACCATCAAAATCTAAATATTGATTTGATTGGGATTGCACTTTATTAGAAATGCAAATAGAAATCATTAATACTAGCAAATATAATTTATGCAATCCCTTTTTCATAATCTATTTTTTATTGATATTAAAGCCACTTCTACATGACTTAAAACTTCTATTTTATTACTGTACAATTAGTTTTTTTATTTCAACACCATCCTCATTATTTAATTTCATCAAATAAATTCCGGCTGTAAAATTAGAAAGATCAATATATGTATCTTCACCATTCCAACTAAACTGTTTTACAATATTGCCTGTTAAATTATATACTTCAACTTTAAAGGGTTTATCTTGGACAATATTTGAAACTAGGTTAAATTTACCATTAGATGGGTTGGGGTAAACCGAAACACCAAAATCTTTTTTAACTTCAACAATATTTTGAATTGCAGGATTTGGGGGTACGCTATCATAGAAATTAACCATGTTACAAGCTACAACCAAAAAAGGATTGGCTCCGTCGGTACAATCTGTACATGTACTTCCATTAACACAAGGAGGGTAATTAGGATTACACTGATCAATATAGGATTCATAAAAAACATATTTTAATGCAACGCTTGAAGTAATAAATGCTTGCATATCATAATCGAAAGGTTTTGCAATAGACCCAGGGCACCAACCTGCTCTATTATACTGCCAAGTTCCACTTTGTGGTTGACAAGCATCGGGATTAGGATTGCAAGTTGTCCAGTTATGTTGAGTAAAAGTATTCACATTGTTAACATAAATATGATGTGTAGCATCATAAAATTCAGCAGCATTGTTGGAATTTAATGGACCCATATGGCCTGTAGAAATTAGTTTTATTTTAGAAGCAGCAACATTTGCTGGGTACGAATAATTAATTACTCCAACAGGTTGTTGGTTTGCATAATTACCAAAATCGTAGTTCCCTTTCCATATTTGTGTTACCTGACTGTATTTATGAGGTGGAGGGCCTGATTTATAATTTAAAGATAAAGCATATAAATAGCCATTATCCATTGTACCACAGCTCACTCTGAAAGTAACTTTCCCATTCAATATCGACATATAATCAGCAAGATTAATCTTATGTGAACAAGCTGTTCCATAAGGTGTGATATAACGTACTACCTCAAACCAATTTCCTTCATGACTTTTGGCTTCAATGCTTGCTGTATGATCCCACTCACCACAACCACCGGGAGGGCATGTTACATTTAAGGTCGCAATGATAGTATCGTAAGCACCTATATATGAAGGAAGATTGCCTTCAACTATTACAGAAGCAACGTTTGAATTAATCAATACACCACTAAATGCCTGCACTGTGGTATCTGTTTGGGTTGGTATTACACTCACGTTTACATTAGTTGAAGTAGTAGCACCAAAATTATTTGTTGCATATATTTCAATGGTGTAATTACCATATGAAGGTGGAAGCCACCATGAAGTATAATGACCGTTTCCAAAATCATGGGTTGCTATATTTTGTCCATTAATCCTAAAATGTAATTCCTGAACTGAGAATATTGTAGGATAATTAATGGTTGCAAGTGCAGCTAATTGTATTTTTGACAAAACAGGCATATAAACATTGCCTGCTATTGGATGCCTTGCTTCAATAATTGGAACATTTAAAGCTGGATCAACAACTTGAAAGGAATTAATTACTGGACTTGCAGTATCATATTGTGCATTACCGTTCTGATAAGCTTTTACAGTTACAGTTCCTGCGCCCGTAAGGGTAATTATAGAATCTTGAGTAAGGGTTGCAGGACCAGATATTAATGTATAGCTAACAGGTAGACCAGCAGAAGAAATTGCTTGTAATGGAAAAGGAGGTGAAGAAGTTAATTTAGTAGGTATTTGCGGGAAGGATATAGCTTGAAAATGAGAATTTAATATTCCTCCAAAATTAGAAGTTGTTCCACTTAATGCAAAATTGGTAATATCTCCATCATAAGCAGGAGAATTAACTTCAGTATGAAGTTTAGTTATACTTGTATTATTACCATTTGGAACTCCCTGATTAAATTTATAATAAAGCAATAATCCGGTTTCGGTGCCAAGAGGCTCTGTGGTGGTCATAGCTTGTATTTCAGCTTGGGTTAAGGCTTTATTCCATAAGGTAACCTCATCAATATTTCCATTATAATAGAAATTAAAAACACCTAAAGTGCTTTTCCCTATTGCGAAAGGAGTTGTGCCTATAGAAAGTGTGCCCGATGCAGTTGCAGATCCAACTAAGCCACCGTTTAAATAAAAATAAGTGTGACCTCCATCATATACAAAAGCAAAGTGCTGCCACATATTTGGAATAATAGTTCCAGTTGGGATGGTTGGTTGAGAAGTAATATTCGACGAATTAATAAATCGAGCCTCAATCTGGCCGTTATTTAAGGATATCAAATAAAATGATTCTGTGCCAGTGCGGAATCCCATCAAGCCCTGCCCATAATTTAAATTATTGTCAAAAAACCATCCGGTCATTGACATTGTTGTTGACCCGGTAACTAAAGATGAAGCATTGGGAACACTCACCCAATCATCTGTTCCATCGAAATTTAGATACTGATTTGTTTGCGATTGTAGCTTAGTGAAAGCTGAAAGCGAAAAGACTAAAAAAACAAGACTGAATTTTAAGAGTAACTTTTTCATAGCATATTAAATTGTTTGGTTTATAATCGAAATAATAATTTCCAAAGATACAAATATTTTTTTTACTAAATGGGTTTAGCAAAACAAATATTCTTTTTCATTGATTATGACTATTCCAAAACGGTAAAAATAAATCTTAAAAAAAGCTAAATTTCCCTTCTTCTCATTGCTTTCTGTGATAATTAAGCGTTTTAAATATCCTCAAAAAACAATATCTTATGAATTAGCTCGAGCTGTCAAATGGAATCCTTTCTTTCATAACCAAAGGTTGGAGAATTAAACCACTCTATTATTAAATCACTATTAATCACTAAAATTGAAATAATCATAAGGATTTAGAAAGTGTTCCAAAAAGGCCTAAAAATTCTAACTCATGTGTTTTCATACAATAAATTTAAACCAACCGCTGGAACACTATGCTTAATCTATTGCACATTCTATATCACCACTCATTCTGAATAACTTACAAATATTCTTATCTGTGCTAAAACTTCTAAAGTTCCGATTAGAACATTTGCTATTCTAATAAGAACTTCTACGATGCTGATAAGAACCTTAGATGTTTTCGCCTAATACTTTACGGACTAGAAAATTTATAATCATATCTATACCATCATCTTAACGATATTTTTAAAGTCAAGTATGATTATTAATTTTGGATTTCATTTGATTAATGAACAGTTCTATTATTTAATGTGAAATTAATCCCCTCAACAATATCACCATTCTCTGAGGGCTTAATTGTGAAATTTATTTCAGGAGTATCTACAACAAAATCTAAATTCTTCAACTGATTAGCATCAACGCGAGCAACATAATCACCAGGAGCAAGGCCAATATAATAAATATAACCATCCGATTCCGAAAGGGTCTCTGCAATCGCTTTATCGCTATTCTTTTTATAGAACTTTATCAAAATCCTTCCAATCCCCTTTAATACATTATCTTTATTCATATATGCTGTCCCACTAACTTCTCCAACGCTTACTATTGGAATGTCTATACGTTTAAATTGATTCGGATCAATAAGCACTGAATAGACCTTCTTTTTGATTCTCCAGGCAATATTTTCTAAATCATTCTCATTTACTTCAATGTTATAGTTGACAAAAGCATTTAGGCCAGGTATTCGAACTATTGAATCTTTTTCCCTTAAAATGGTATTACCCCCATTAATTTTAATAGTAGCTAATTTTACCATACGTTCGCCCTCATCAAAAATTCCATTATTATTCAAATCAAGGAAAGGATATAGCTTCACTCCTCCTTTCCCAATTGATGAATTATTGTTTATATGTGCATAATTGCCCCCTCCTCCAAAGGCAATACTCCCGTCTGCACTTTCGGAAGTAACAATTTTATTGTCATTCCATAATGAAGAAACATTTATCTTAGTAAATGAAAGATCAAATTTGAAACCTACATTTATAAAATTACTATTATACAAAATATTTCTTTCATAATTTGCCATTAAGTATCCTTTTATAATACTCTTTTCAAGACTTAGCTTATACGTTACTAGCTTGTTTTCGTTGATATTGTATTGAGCGGACGAGCGAATATTAAATCCTCGTCCCAATCTGTATGAAAGAGATAAATCAGTAATTACATTTGAAACCATTTCGTTTACCCAATTTACTTGAGTAGATGAATTGGCACTAAATTGCT
>CAIXTV010000252.1 GCA_903922465.1 uncultured bacterium | reverse complement strand
TCTATTTTCCCTGTAGTTAATGTTAATACACCTGAAACTGATGTAGTAGTTCCTAAGCTAGCACCCCCTGAACCAAGCATACTTAGATTATTGAAAGTTGTAGAAGTGGAACCACCAATAGTTTGAGGAGAACTACCATTAAACGAAAATGTACTCGTGCCTGCAGCAAATGTGCCGCTATTCGACCAATTACCTTGTAAAGTATGAGTGTAACTTCCTGCAGAAAAATTATTTGAAATAGTAAGAGCCCCTACAATATTTAATGCACCAGAGGCATTTTTTACACCTATACCACTAAAGGTTATATTATTAAAGTTGCTTGCACCTATGTTTCCTGCACCCGAACCATCAAAATCTATAGTAGAGCCTGTTGCTGTAAAGCTTCCGCTTTTTGTCCAGTTCCCTCCAACAGTATGTGTATATGCTCCAGCAGTGAAATTTCCAGTAATGTTTACATTTCCAGCAATGCTTAAAATACCTGTAGCTGTTTTAGTACCTGCACCACTAAAGGTTATATTATTGAAATTACTTGCGCCTATACTTCCTACACCAGAACCATTAAAATCAATAGTCGAACCGGTAGAGGTGAAAGCACCTCCACTTTTTGTCCAGTTGCCACCAACAGTATGGGTGAAAGAACCTGCAACAAAAGTACCCGTTGTTATACTTACATTTCCGGTAATCGAAAGCACACCTGTTGCCGTTTGGGTGCTGGTAGGGCTTAAGGTTATATTGTTAAAATTTGATGCTCCAATGTTTCCACTACCATTAAAAGCAATTGTTGAGGCACCTTGGGTGAATGTTCCACTATTAGTCCAACTTCCAGAGACCGTCAATGTATAAGCCCCTATTGTCAGCGTAGCTCCTGATGCAATAGTTATATTTCTACAAACTGCACCACTTGCGCCAATAATTGGATAACGGGTTAATCCCGCTGCTATCGTCACATCGGTAGTAGCTGTAGGAATCGACCCTCCACACCAGTTGCTGCCTGTTGCCCAATCTGTGCTTGTTGCACCTATCCATGAACCAGCAGCAACAACTATTGCGGTTACATCTAATCTACTTGAACTTTCGCATCCACTTACAGTTTGGCTGGCATAATAATGAGTTCCATTTACTAAGGCTGTTGGCGTAGATAAAGCTGTTCCACCAACAGATGCAGCATACCATAATACTCCAGTGCCACTTGCAACAAGATTTGCGACAGTGCCACCACTACAGAATATCTGACTAGCGCTGCCAGTTGGGGCAGAAGGAGCATTATTAATTGTCACCGTAAATGTATTACCGACACTTGCACATCCGTTTGCATTTGTAACAGTTAGGGTTCCAGTATAGGTTCCCGCTGCAACATTGGCTGCAACCGAAAAACCAATAGGGCTTGCTGGCAATAAAGTTGAAGCTACATCAGCTAAACCTGCTGTATGGGCTACAGTGTTCCATACTATAGTATAATATGTAGGTGTATTTGTTGTTGCACTATAAGATAATGTGGAACCTTGAATGCTACTGCTATAACAAGTGGATACTGCAGTTGCTGAACTTGTAATGCTAGGATTAGGATTTGTGCTAACATTCACAGCATTGCTATTAGGTGAAACACATAAAGTAGAAGCATTAGTTCCAATTGCATAATATCCATTAGCAGCTGTTAGTAAATCCCAAGTTAGTTGTGAACCTGTTCCTGGTATAGGAGAACCTACTTCTAAATCTGTAATGTCAAAAAGTTGGTAATTAACTCCGGATTGTGAGGTAGAAGAAGTAATGGTTCCATTTCCATCAGGGCTTGCACAAATAGTACTTCCAGTTAAAACCAAAGCTATTGGATTAGGCATAGTTGCAACATCCACAGCATAACTATTGGCCGAGAAGCAAGAGTGTGCATCGGAACTTATCACATAATAACCTATAGATGCTGGTAAATTCGTCCAAGCAAGCTCAGAGCCTGTTCCAGCTTGTGGAGCCTGAACCATGGCATTAGTATTATCATACAATTGATAGCTTACTCCACTAACTGAGGTTGAAGAAGTGATACTTCCATTACCTCCCGGACTAACACAAATAATACTACCTGTGAGAGTAAGAGCTATAGGATTGGAATAAGTTGATATATTTACTGTACTGCTGGTGGAGTTACAATTCGTTGGAGAAGTGGTGCTCGTTCCTTTTACATAATATCCTGTACCTGCAGCTAGACTTGCCCAACTTAAGCCAGCTCCTGTGCCTGATTGCGAAGAGCCAACTATTGCATTACTTGAATTATATAACTGATAATTAACTCCTAACTGGGAACTCGTAGATGTTATTGTACCAGTTCCTCCGGGGCTTGAACATATTGTGCTTCCAGTTAATGAAAGCAGTGTAGGAAGAGGATTGATTGTAAGGGTAACTCCTGTACGAGATACACTTAAGCAACCTGCAAGATTAGTTTCCGCATAAAAGGTTCCTGCGCCTGATGGTGTATATGACAAAGTGCCTGTCGCTAAGGAAGTCCCTCCTGATTCCTGTGAATACCAATCTGCTGTTCCACTGGCAACACTTACTGTAAGGGCAGGTATTGTTACACCAGAACAAATAGCCATATCCCCATCGCTTGTTGGAGGTGAAGGTGCGGTACAACTAACATTTATCCTGCCACTTGAAGTTGACAAGAAGTAGGTGTTATTTTTATTTCCAGCAGATGAAGCTGTCGACCCCCAAGTACCTCCAACTTGATTTATCCCTCCTAATGTTAATGAAATTGCAGCATGGGAGGTGATGTTTCCTAAATCTGCTACAGCAGTTCCGCTAATTGCAAAATTTGCGCCTATAGTGGTGGTATTAGACAATGTTTTATTACCAGAACCTGAAAAGTCAAGATTATGGAATGTAGAATTAGCCACAATAGTTTGATTTCCTGAAGCACCAAAATTCACTGTTCCTGATGAAGGTGTAAATATGCTTCCTGTACCATTCCATGCCGTAGCACTAATGGCATTTTCGTTGAGCACACTACTCCCTCCATTTAAACTACCAGCAGTTAGGGTTGTTATGCCTGTGAAAGTATGATTTAAAGCGATACCCAAATTCAATGTACCTCCTGATCCATTTATTGTTAAAGCCGATCCATTTATATTACCTGTTAAAGTTGCTGTGCCGCCTGTTTTTGTCATACTCACAGTTCCTGTGGTTGTAAATGCCCCAATACTTTGTGCAGCAGTTCCTGTGATGGTTACACCACCAGTTGTTCCACTTGCAGTACCACCATTATTAATAAGATTCCCATTTAAAGTAAGCAAGAAAGTGGACATTGATAAAGTTGATGCAGAATTAATAGTAAGAGGAGCGGCGGCGTTAAACACCTTAGCCGCATCCATACTAATTGTTCCAGTGTTTGAAATTACAACTCCACCAGTGGCGACGAAGGGAGTTATCCATTCAGCACCTACAGTTCGTGATGTAGCAGTATTATATTGAAGCGTCGCACCCGAACCAAATGTTGGAGAAGCAGAAACTGTAGCAGTCCCTTCCATAGAAAGTATTCCATTTACAGTATGGGTATTAGTAAAGGTTTTTAATCCTGAATTAGATACCGTTAAATTATTAAAGGTCGTGGCTGAGGCAGAAAGCGTTTGTGCTCCAGCAGCTCCAAAATTAACAGTCCCTGTCCCAGCACTAAATAAACTTCCTGTCCCATTCCATGCGGTTGTGCTGATAGCGGTTTCGTTTAAATTGCTGCTACCTCCATTTAAAGTCCCTGCAGTTAAAGTGACAATTCCTGAAAATGTGTGCGTTAATCCACTTCCTAAATTCAAAGTCCCTCCAGTCCCATTAATAGTTAAAGGTCCAGCATTAACATTTCCCACTAAAGTAGCAGTGCCTAGTGTTTTGGTCAGGGTAACCGTACCGGTAGTTGTAAAACCAGCAATAGACTGCGTTGCATATGTCCCGGCAATCGTAACGCCACCAGCCCCGCTTGTTAAAGTACCTGCATTTATAAAATCTCCGTGAAATGTCAAAAGATTTGCTCCCGGTGTAAGTGTTGCTCCACTATTAATATTCAATGGAACACTGGTATTGTTTCCAATCTGAACAGCACCAGGAGTGGTAATAGCACCTGTATTCTTAATAATAATTCCACCTGTACCTGTAAAGGGACTAACCCACTCTTCTAAGGTAGCCGTTCTTGCTGTTGCGGTGTTATATTGCAGGCTTGCTGCCACACCATATGTAACAACCCCTGTGGTCACAACTACAGTCGCGGTGCCTTCCATTGAAAGGACTCCATTTACAGTGGGGGTAGTTGCAAAGGTTTTAACTAGGGAACCTGTTAAGGTCAAATTGTTATAGGTGGTCACCTTCGCTGTTTGAGCAACTCCAATATAATATACGGTATTATTTGCTGGAGTTGCAGTAAGAGTAGTAATAGTGGCAGTCCCTCCAATATTTAAAGTACCACTGGTTCCATTTCCATTAGTCAAATTCCCAGCACCAGTTAATGCAGTTCTTACAGTCAGCGTTCCTGTATTTGTTGGTGTTCCTGTAACGGCAAGACTCCCAATAGAAGTAGTTGTTGTTCCGCTAATAGTTTTAGCAGCACCACTAAAAGTATGCACTCCTGTTCCTAAAGAATTAAATGTAGTTGCATTATTTGTAAAGTTCCCTCCAATATTGTAGGTATTTGAAGCTCCATTTCCAGTTGCCGGCTCAGTCCAAACTGCTCCACTATTAAGTATAACATCCCCTGTAAGTGTTATTAATCTGGCTGTCCCACTTGTGGAGGCAAAATTTATTGTACCTGTAATATTGGTTGCACCAGTAACTGTAAGCGGACGGTTCTGGTTTACTATCCCCCCAGCATTAATAGTTAAGGCGCCTAATGAAATTGTAGTTCCAGTAGAAGTTGCCGCAAAAACACCACCAGAATTAACCACTAAAGTTCCCGCAACAGTCCAGTTAGCAGTAGTTGTCATGGTGTTCCCGCTTTGAATGGTAAAAACATCTCCAACTGTGGTAAAATTTGCCGGGTGTGTTCCAGTCCCATCTGTAGCAGTCCACCATAAGGCTAATGTACTGGGACTCCCATTAGTAAAACTGTAATAATTTACAGCCTCAGCATTCGAAGTAATGCCAAAAAATAAAACTAACGTCATTGCAAAAATCACAATGCGTTTTAAACCCTTCATTCTACTTTTATTAGTCGATTGGGTTTGATTTTCAGAGAAAGGAGAAGTTTGCTTTGCCATAATATTAAATTTATTTGTTTACTTACTGATATTGGTATTTTTCTTCATAATCATTAGTTATCTATTCCGAGTAAAAAGTAAAAAGAGAACAAAGCGTATGATAAAAACACGCTTTTTGCAAAATAGCTTTCGCGCCTCAAAGAAGAAATTAAAACCTTAATTTTACTTTTAGGGATTTCCTGAAATACCTGTAAAGATCTCCCTACATTTATAAACAAGAAAAAATCTAAATAAGCCGAAAAACATAAGTCCTTACTAAGAAATAGAAGAATTGAATAATTCGATTTCATAATTGCAAAATATATTATTTATTAACATTTATCTTTCCCCCTGATCCCCAAAACTATATTCTGCAATAAACTGAAACAAAATAATGTTCGAGTTATTGCTATTGTAGTAAAAGAGATTTTCAGGTTCACGGACTTAACCACATTACATAATTTAAGGAAATTGAGCATAAACACCTGCTGTAAGTCTTAATTCAAAAAGATTAAAATCTTCTGAATCAACTAACCCATTCCCATCAAAATCTGAGCTTACAAAACCAATGGCGCCAATGGTTAGGTTTGGTTCAAATATATTTAAGTCCTCCGAATCAACCCATCCCCCTTGATCAAGATCGCCAAGGTAGAGAGCATAGACTCCATTTGAAACCTGAACCTGTGGATCTATACCCCCAGGAATTTGGTAAGCCTGAGTGCTACTTACAGTAAAATCATAATTGATAGCTCCTCCTGCAAATGAAACTGGCACCGATGACCATATTTGTAAATGATTCCGATGTTTTACTTTAATATAATAGTTCCCACTAAATTCCGCTGAAATATTTAACTTGGCTACACCATCAGTAGTCAAATCAACATCATTTATCGCTAATTGTAAACTAAAAGGGGATAAGCCTTGACATAATTCAATATTAATTTTATCGGCCACATCATCACCCCATACTGCCAATCCTGTATTACCATCTTTTGTTTGATTCATCCTTTTAATATTCGCACTATATAAACCTTCTAAAAACAGAGTAAGGGTAAGTGATTTCAGCGGATTCAATCCAATGCCAGTAACAGGCAAAAATGATGTATCTGCACCATTACTTACATTAATAATCTGCTGAGAATATGACTGCATGGCAGTAGGCTTGAATCTGACGAATATATTCGTTAGCGAAACAAACCCTCCTATTTGTGTTAACACTATCGAATCCATTGCAGTAAAATTCCCACCTCCCAACAATGATACTTCAAAATTGGAGGATGGGAACAGTACAATATTGTTTAATAAATTTCCTCCAGAAATAGTATAACTTTGTATAGGAGAAGTGGTGTTTATAATAACACTTCCAAAATCGTTTACCTGACTAATAGAAAGAGCATTTTTGCTGGTCGCCTCAGATGTTATCCCTGCAGAAAACATATTCATATAGTTACAAGAAAACACCTTATAAAATATATGTTGGTTTGGATTTAAATTTGAATGTAATGGGATGGCACTGCTTAATCCTTTGTACAAAACTGTTCCGTTTGCAAATGTCGCATTAACTCCTCCCGGAGCTACCCCATCAGGTGGAGTAGTAAAAGCACCAGTTTGATTATATACAACTATTACATTATCATTATTTGAATTTGAGCTTACATTTAATTTAATCTGGGTTGAACTTATAGAGGTTGCAGCAATAGTAGCAGGATTTAGTGGTCTTTGAATGAACCTCACCAAAAATCGGTTACTGCTTTGTGAAACTAAAGCATTAAAAGTGTACATCGAATCTATTTTCAGATTGCGAGTAATATTGCTTAATTGGTCAATTAAAAAAAGCCCTAGAGATGAATTAAAAGACAAAAGCCCTGTTGAATTAATATTGTACTGCCCATCAGAATATACAATTATACTTAATGGGAAATCATATTCAGTTTCAATAGATGGAACTGAATTAATTGTAAGTTTTGTTGCATCGGGCAAGAGGGTATATATTTGCGGGACAAGATTTGAAATTAATTTAAAAGCATCGTAATTACCATCGAAGCCGAATGTAGATCCAGCTTTGAGCCTAATCAATGTTTCGTCGACACCGCTGCCACCGACTATTTTAAACCTCAACACATTAGGTGTCTGAGAAAATACAGCAAGCGAAATTACACTTGCAAGTAAAAATAAGTAGAACTTTTTCATTTTGATTTAATTAATATCATCTGAGTGCATATATGTTTTGTTTCCATTTGGAGGGTTTTCATCTATTAACAATTTCTCAATTACCTTAGGCAACTTTTCAAAATCGTCAACTTTAGAAAGAAAAAAGTCTGCTCCCGATTGCATTGCAATTTGGCGGTAGTTTTCAGAAGCATAGAAAGTAAGGATTAGAAACTTAAGGATTTTGTTCTCTTTTCTTATCTCTTTTAAAACATCGAGCCCACTTAGGCCCGGCATGTTAATATCAACTATAGTAAAATCAGGTTTCAATCGTCTTAATGCATCAAGAGTTTCTACTCCGGTTTTGCAAGAACCAACAATTTCTACTTGTTTGAATTTAGAAACAATATTTTGTATGCGCTCTAGAATTAAGGATGAATCGTCAGCTAATAATATTCTCATTTTATTTAGGTTTATTTTAAGCAACAAATTTACTATCAGTTGAAATTATAATTTGTAGGATATCGCTGAAATCCATGTAGGCTATCGCTGATTTATTAGTAGGGTTATCCCTACATACATTTCAATTCAGCAAAAAAGAACCAACATTCTGAAGAAAACGCTAACATTACTATCTATCAACATTTTAATTAATTTCAATATAGAAATATTTAACATTGCAATTTTCGTTGAATTTCAAATAAACATTAAAATCAACGTTTATAAAGCATCATTTTTATATTGAATAAAGATATATTAATTGTCTAATGTACAGATTTTTTAGCTGTTATGAAAAACGAAATCTAAAAAACCCATCATTAAGCTACTTTAGCTGATTGCATCATCATCCTATTCTGTCGCAAATAGCTCTAAAGTGAGTTTCATTGTCAAAACGTAAATCGGAAACATTATTTTAACAGTTTATTAAGACAAACAAATTTCATTTAAAACTAACTGAAATTTTATTTTCAGACGAAGAATCAAGTTTTGCCGCTAAAGTTATGATTTAATTGAACAATTGTAAAGCTTGCAAATGTAGAATAGGAACCTTTCCTATTTATTGCAAGGAGCATGCAATAAGACCCAGCGATTTAATAAATCTCTAGCATGATTTAGGCAACTTTAAACTTCGAATCACAATAGGTTTAAATTGAAGGTTGTTATGCTTAAGGAATAGTATGCTCTTAACAAAACTACCTCTAAGTTTAAATGAAAAGCAAAAGGCATTAATTTAAAATCATTATTGTCCGAAAAAAATCCTTAAATTATGCAGAATGCCATAATTATTGTGTGTTTTGAAATATTTCGCCCCGATGGGGCTTAAATTTCATAGTTTTCAATATTTCTTAAAGATAGTCCTTTATCTCATCCCAATTTTTCGTAATCCATTCCAAACCTAGATTATCTATGCAGGGAAATCAGTTGGAAACAATTTGAGGGGTTAATTTTCGTCTTAAATTTACATTTTAACGCTTTATTGTGTTTTGCCTCATTTGCTCCAGCATATTGAGCAAATAATTATTTTGGAAGCGATTTGCTCCAGCATATTGAGCAAATAATTATTTTGGAAGCGATTTGCTCGAGCATATTGAGTAAATAATTATTTTGAGAGCGATTTGCTCGAGCGAATGACATTCATCCTCAGTATTGACGGGGAATTTAATTTTTCATGATTTCGGTTTTAAAGTTTGATTTGAAATCATTGTTGTCCAATTAAAAATAAAGAATGGGGAGTAAGAAACTCCCTCTCTCTTTTCATAGTAGTTTTGTTTCGCAAAAAAATCAACAACTATGAGCAAAACTACATATTTTTTTTGGACAATCGGTTTTCGGACAGCTGATATCTTAAATCGAACCCACCATCATTTCAAAAACTTCTCCTATTAGTAATTCAGACAGATATGTGAAGAAGTTTAAGACAAAGCATCACCTAATCAGTTTGCTCTTTTGTTCCTTTGCCAAGAGTACTTCAAGCGAGAAGTTTCAGGTGCAATGCTAGGATTATCGGGAAAGACCATTCATTTTCAAGTAGATCATATTCCACGCAAATGATTTAAAATATTAAATAAGATTATTTTCCATTGCATATTTAGTAAGCTCTGAATTTGTAACGAATTCCATCTTAATCATAATTCTGCTACGATATGTACTTACTGTTTTGTTTGAAATATTAAGTTCGCCAGCAATATCATTGAGAGTTTTGCCATCAGCAAGCCTGATGAAAATCTCAAATTCACGGGGAGAAAGTTTATCATGAACGGCTTGATGTTTATTAGAATCTAAATGGTGAGCCATGTTTTCAGCAAGGGATTGGGTTATATAAGTCCCTCCATTAGATACTTTCTTAACAGCTAAGAGTAGTTCCTCAGAAGCTGTATCTTTTGTAAGATAGCCTGAAGCCCCTAACTTTATCGATCGTATTGCATATTGTTCCTGAGCATGCATACTAAGTATCAAAACATTAGTTTTAGGAAATTTATCTTTTATTACCTGCAATACTTCTAATCCACTTCGATCAGGGAGTGAAATATCAAGTAATACAATATCGAAAACTCTGTCTCTAAGCTGGGCCAAGGCTTCTGCGCCTGTAGCTGCTTCACTTATTTCAACGACACCTTTAAGACGCAGTAATATTTGACTTAGTCCATCGCGAACAATTTTATGATCATCACAAATTAGTATTTCCATGGTTCCAAATTTTGGGTAAAATTAAAAAATGTTTTCATACAATTTTAAATTCATTTCACTTATTAATATCAAAAGATTCTAAGGGGAAATTAGTATTTATTTTTTATCATCTAATCAATCTAGTGTAAACTATTGAATATCAAGGTTTTTTTTGTTATAAACTTCATTAAACTCATCTAATTCAAAAGAATCGATATGATTCGAAAATGCATGCTGTACTTTGTTTTACTACTTATTAATTCCATTGGTTTTATTTAAATATAAATGTTTCAAATTCAATAAGTCTCTGCCATCCAAACTTGATTTCTACGAAAATTAAATGCCAGACACTTTCGAATAGAATATTGAGCAAAGATAAGAATTATTCCTAACATTAATGGATTTTGTTACGTTAGAATTAAATTTATTGTGATTCTGGAATCATAACATTAATCTAATCAAAAAAACATTACCCAAAAACACATTATAACAATTTACTCCGATTATTAATTTGCCACAATTTTACCCTTTAAGCTCAAAGGCCTAATGCTTTTGTATGAATTCAGAAGTAAATTCATATATCTCATTTTAAAGTCGACTAATAATAAACACTCAACAAATAAATTGTCATTAATCTGATTATTATGTTATTAAATGACTTTTAGTATATTTCACAAAAGACAATTTAGAGTTACCTTCTAATTGAAATATAATTATGAATCATTTAAGAATTAGCCAAAATGTGATATCATTAAAAATCAAAGGATGGGAAAATAAAGTGAAACAATATTTTAAATTATTGTTGATAAATGAAAATAGTTTACTTTTGTCAAATATTAATTTTAGCTTCCTATGTGTTTATTTAGCATTACATTGTAGTAGTATTATTCCCTATGAATATCATTCAAAACTTGGATATTATTTCCCTTTCCGTAATTTTTTCATTATTAATTAAGCTTAAGTCAGAATTACTGGTATATGAAACGCTTACAATCAAACGCGTTTCCATAAAAACAAAACCTCATATTGAGGCAATTTCGCAGAAGGAAAAAATAATGAACAAGCAAGTAAGATTATCTCAGAATAATTATTTAATTTTGTCGGTATTAGCAATGAATAAAAATCATGTAACACATAATTATTCAAAGAATTAAGTAAATGCATATTAATCCTGATCTTAATAATCCTTCTACTGGAACAACTCACAAAGTTCAGTTTAAGGATATTTTCAACATTGACGACATTCAACGTCTTCAGGATTTATTTGCCGATGCCAATGGAGTTGCTTCTTTAATAACTCATCCTGATGGGACTCCAATTACCAAGCCCAGTAATTTTTGTCGTTTGTGTAACGAAATCATACGAAAGACCGAGAAAGGAATGCTAAATTGTCAATTTTCCGATGCTCTCATCGGAAAACATAATCCCGAAGGGCCTATCACTAAACTTTGCTTTAGTGGAGGTTTATGGGATGCTGGGACAAGCATTAAAGTCGGCGACCAACATATTGCAAATTGGCTTATAGGTCAAGTACGAAATGATGAGGTAGATGAAGAAAAAATGTTGAAATATGCTGACGAAATTGGGGCAGACAAAGAAGTGTTTATGCAAGCATTTCATGAAGTTCCAATAATGTCAACAAATCAATTTAGCAAAATATCAAAAATGCTGTTTGCATTTACTCATGAATTATCTGAAAAAGCCTACAATATCCAGCAACTAAAATTGCAAAATACCGAAAAAGAAAAAGCAACTGAATTATTAAAAGAAAGTGAACAGCGATTTAGAACACTTTTCGAAACCTCCCCATCCGGAATTCTTGTTTTGGACGAAAATGGTATTATCCTTGAAGCAAATAAAGAAATTTCAAAAACAACACTATATTCTCATTCTGAATTAATTGGCAGCAATATCGAACTACTAACTATTAAAGATAAAACTAATGTTGTTTCTGAAAACATAAAAAAAATTCTTTTGGGAGAAAATAGAGAACTTGAAGTTATTAATCGGAGAAAGGATGGGGTTTTCTGTGTATTTCACTTAAGAGAAACCGCCATCACATTGCCTGATGGCAGAATTGGGATCCTTTCCGTTTCTCATGACATCACTGACCGTAAAAAGGTTGAAAAAGATTTGGAAGCCAACATCCAGAAATATCAAAAAGATTTCATGCTTCAGCGTTCAATTCTTGAAAGCCCAATCGATATCATTATCTTCGCTCTCGACAATAATTATTGCTATACTGATTTCAGCAAATTCCATAAAAACACAATGAGGAAAATATGGGGAGTTGATATTGAAATCGGGATGAATATGCTAGACCTCATAACAAATGTAAAAGACAGAGAAAAAGCTAAAAACAATTTCGACCGAGCTCTTGCAGGTGAGTATTTTATTTTAACGGAAGAATACGGTGATGAAGCACTTTACAGAACCTATTATGAAAACTATTATAGCTCAGTCAAAAACTCAGATGATTGTATAACAGGAGTGTCAGTCTTTGTTATTGACGTTACTCGTCGCAAACAAGCAGAAATGGCTTTAATCGAAAGCGAATTCTTCTTTAAAGAATCACAACGTATCGGGAACATTGGTTCCTATAAAGTTGATTTCCAAAAGGACTACTGGGAATCTTCAGATGTTCTGAATCAAATTTTTGGCATCAATTCCAACTTCAACAGGAACGTTCAAACATGGCTGGAAATTATTCACCCTGATGACAGGGAAATGATGAATACGTATCTAAACAATGAAGTCATTGCTAATCACTCTCCATTTAATAAGGAATATCGCATCATTCGCTTGAATGACAAGGAAACCAGATGGGTTAATGGACTTGGGCAACTGGTTTTCAATGCCGAAGGAAATACCATATCGATGATGGGCACAGTTATGGACATTACAGATCGTAAACAATCTGAGCAAACCTTACGTGAAAACGAAGAAAAATACAGGATAATGTTTGCCAACAATCCGCAACCCATGTTGATTTTCGATCTAGAGACCCTCCGATTTATCGAAATAAATGAAGCTGCGATTCAGCATTATGGTTATTCAAGACAAGAATTCCTTTCAATGACATTAATAGACCTGCATCTTAAGGAAGACATAGATGAATTAATGAAAGATATTGAAATGACTCGGAAAAACTTTAATCCCGGAGGCAGTTGGCGGAATGTAAAAAAGAATGGAGAAGTGATTTTTGTCGAAATCACCTCCCATTCAATCACATTTAAAGAAACTAAAGCCAGACATATTATAATTAAGGACATCACCCAAAGAAAAGAGATTGAAGAAGAACTAAAAAACTACGCCGCTCATCAGCATAACATTCGTGAGGAAGAAAGAATTGCTTTATCACGTGAAATTCATGACGAACTAGGTCAAACTTTAATAGCAATTAAATTTGATTTAGGGATGCTTAAAAAAACCATCCTAAAAGGTGTCGAAAGCAATAGTAATTCTGATGTCATGATCAAATTCGGCCACATTTTTAATCTGGTCGATAATGCCATTAAAAACACCCGGAAGGTAATGACTGAACTCAGATTTGAAGTACTTGACATGTTAGGATTTATTGAAGCCGTTAACCAGCATGTTAATGAGTTTAAGGAAAGATACCAAATAAACTGCCAAATCGAAAACTCAATTACTAATCTCAAATTTAATCCTCAACAATCTGTTGAATTGTTCAGAATTATGCAAGAAGCCCTTTCTAACGTTGTTCGCCATTCTCAGGCAACGGATGTAAAAATCAGACTTAAAACTAATAAAAAAACCTTCTCAATGGAAATTATTGACAATGGAATTGGCTTCGATAAAGGCCAAAAAGTCAAATCTGACTCATTTGGGCTCATTGGAATGAGAGAAAGATCATTATTAATAGGAGGTAAATTATCCATTACAGACAATGCTAACAAAGGAACAAATGTTAAAATAGAAATTCCCTATTAAAATAAATACAGAAATGAAATAAAATATATCTATATTTGAAACCTCCTTTAGAAACCAAAAAAATTATGAAAGATAATAGTATAAAAGTATTTATAGTTGACGATCATGAAATCATTCGTCGTGGATTAAAAATGATTTTAAAAGAAGAAGCAGACATTATTGTTGTCGATGAAGCTCAAAACGGATTAGAGGCAATAGCAAAAATGAAGATCCTTCAATTTGACATTATGTTGTTAGACCTAAATATGCCAGGAATAAATGGTCTTGAGCTAATTCATAAATTAAAATCTCTTAATCCTAAAATTCGCATCCTTGTATTAAGCATACACCCTGAGGATCAATTTGCTTTGCGTGCTCTTAAAGCTGGGGCATGTGGTTATTTATCAAAAGATGTCGACATGGACGAATTAGTTGTTGCTATCAGAAAGATTCATACCCGTGGTAAATATCTGAGCACTGTTCTAGCTGAACATCTTGCTTTCGACATAGCACAAGAATCAGACGTAAATTTGCATGAAAAGTTATCAAATCGCGAACATGAAATCATGCGAATGCTTGCTACTGGGAAAAAAGTTAAAGAAATTGCCGCAGAATTATCTCTTAGCATTAGTTCAGTTTTTACTTTTAGAACAAGAATTTTCGAAAAACTAAATGTAAAAAGCAATGTGGAACTTACACATTATGCTATGAAAAATAAACTGGTCGATTAATCTTTAAACAGCTTTATTCCCTAACCCAATCAAGATTTTATAGCGAATCCTAAATCATAGGGATTATTCGCTTCAAGCAGTTGCGTCTAAATTAAAGCCTAACAGGTTTCGAAAACCTGTTAGGCTTTGTATATACTTGCCACGAATAACATAGAGTTATTTTAAAAGTGATTAAGAAGTTATTGATTTAATCTTTAATGAAGCAGAATTTTTTCCGAAATGATTTTATCCCCATTCTTAAGCCTCACTAAGTAATATCCTGAAGCCAAACTATTGAAATCAAAAGAATTCATTTTAACATTTTGACATGAAGTTGAGAAAACTTTCTTCCCTAACACATCATACACTTCTACTATTATCTTACCCATTTTCGTAGCATGAATATATAGGATGTTATTATAAGCATAAAGCTTCAAATCTTCTTTCCCTTCCATATTACTATTTCCCGATGCAATGTTAAAATGAAGATTAAACAGAGCAACATTGACATTAACTTCACCTTTAAAACTGTAAACTGGAGTTTCTGAAATATTCGTTATGGTATGCAATCTAAGATCTTCAAGATAAATAGAAGTGCCTGAGGGGAAACTCTCCAATTCACTTGCGATAATCTTATAGTTGCCGCTTTCATTAACTTTAATCTGTATGGGAACAACGACATTTTCTGTATTTTCAGGCAAAGTATTAATCGAAAGAAACTCGTTTCCTGAAAGTGTATAAAGTTGTACTTTCGACACTTCTGAGAATAATTTATAAGCATCCCATTTCGAATCGAAACAATTTGTTGCTTGGGCATTAAAGCGAATGAGTGTTTCATCGCTAAAGTCTTCACCTGAGACAGTTAATCTTAGCGTCTTAATTACATTATCTTTCCAAAAACTTTGTGCTTCATGAACCCTCACAGCATTTGTCATAATGAGAGTCCCAAACATTTCATTGCTATCGACTCTAACCATAAAGCCTTGCATGGGTGGGATGATATTGCTTCCTCCATTAATACCCACCCCTCCCACATAAGCGGTATAGGTTTTTAGTGCCTGACTCCAGGTATAAACAGAGTTTACGATATTGGTTCTTGTCCAAGCAGGATAATCTGCTTCCCAATCGATGGCTGAAGGGTAAGGGTTTCCCACTAAGTTCCAACCCGTGTTTAAACGTGATACATTTTGCTCAGTTCCAATTTGGCCTGATGAGAGCTTACCTACCAATGTTTTTACCTCACTACTGTTTTGGAGGCTTGGCTTATATATAGTATATCCACGCATAGGATCTAAAACCTGATTGGCGGTCATATTAAGCCAAGTGGTGCTTGGTTCATCTAATCGATACATATAATAGCCCGAGAAGAGATTGGTGTTGGCGTTTGCAACAGGCGAAGAGATATAATGATATCTAACAAAACTCCCTTGTTCTAAATACAACTGAACGCTGGCTGGGACCTCTAGGCTTTGGTGAATAAGTGAGCCACTCCCCTTTTGGCTTGATTTGATAAGCATGCCTGATTGGCCAGCATTATTGGTGAGCAGACCTTGCACTGTGAGTGCTTTTGCTGTATCAATCGTTAGTGTAGCCCCTGAGTTAATGGTTAAATTGTTACATACAGCAGGATTATCTATGCTCGCATTTACAATCGGCATAAAAGGAGCACCAGAAGGGATAATGACATTTGAGGTGGGAAGGGGAACTCCCCCACACCAATTGTAAGGATTATCCCAATCAGAAGAATTTGAACCTAACCAAAGGCTAGCTGGGTTGATCAGAACGCTAACCTCTAAACGAGATGAAGAAGGACAACCATCTATCGCTTGGCTCCCATAGTAGTGATGTGCATTTATTAAAGGTGTGGAGGGTGTAAATTGGGTGCCCCCAGTTTGGGCATCAAACCAAAGTATTTGATTGCCCGTTGCAACTAATTGGGCAACCATAGCCCCCTGACAAAAGTTTTGAATCGAATCACCAACAGGTGCAAGTGGAGTTTGATTTACAGTTATTTCGATCCTTGACCGACCTGAACTTTCACAATTATTTATAGTCTGGCTTGCGAAACATTGGCCTGTGGCCAGGGTTTCATAACCAGTGTAAAGGGTCCCCGAAATGGAATCAGAATAACAACGAATATTACTGCCTACCATGATGGAGATTAAATCATTTACATTCTTACCTTCTATTGAACAATAGCTTACAGATGAGGGAGCAATTGGAGGTGAGGGCGGGCTAGTTATTAATACTGTTACCTCCAGGCGGGATACACTAAAACAACTATCAATTCTTTGACTTCCATAGTAGTGTTGTCCATTAATCAAGCTATCCGAATTAAGATACATTGCACCCCCTATTGGAGCATTATACCATTGTATTAAACCTGATGCTTGGACTTGTAAATCTGCCACAATTGCCGACAAACAGAATATTTGCAAACTATCCCCTATTGGAGTTTCAGAAGCCGAATTAATAGTAACCTGTATTGGAATCGAAGTCGCACAACCATTCACCTGAACACTATACGAACCCGAAGTATTCACCTGAATACTTTGAGTGGTTTCATTATTTGGCGACCAAAGGAAACTGCTTCCAGCACTCGAACTCAACATTACATTTCCCCCCGAACAAATAGTAAGCGGTCCGGCAGGACTAATTACTGGCGTCCCTGAACTTAACACAACATCATCAATTCTGATATTCCCTGTGCTTCCGGCGGGTCCACCTAATAACCTCCATCTGATTTTCACTGAGGAGGCATGATCAATATAGCTTCCCAAATTTATCGTTATCAAACCCCAATAAGTTGTACTTGGGAAATTTGCATTGAGTATTGTTTTCGAATAAGCCACAGTTGCAAAGTTATCCGCACTCACTTCCACAGCAATATCTCTTGTAAAAGTGAGTGTCTTCCTCAACCCAAATGTCAGTTTTCCACTGCTGTAATTTGAGAAATCAATTGCAGGAGAAATCAAAGAAAGATCTTGCGGATCATTGTTATGTCCAACAGCATTACTATAACCACTTGCTCCCGTATATCCGGTGGATGAAGACGCCCATTCTGCCGTCCAATAATAAGAAGGAGAGGACGACCAGGCAGCAGGCAAAGCATACGCTGTGCCAAAATCTTCACTGAAAACAGTATGATAAGCAACAAGTGCCGGATTAACATTTACACTATAAAAGCCCTGCATATCGGCTGATTGTGCTGTACAAACGGCATTGCTTAAGGAATTGACAACATAATTAGTATTAGCAACAGGTGACACAACAGCATAAATAGTGGGAGCCGTACCACTAAAAACAGTCCCATCTGATAAGCTACCACTAATGATTCCACTTCCTGATACAGCAATCGGAATACTTACACTTTGACCATTACAAATCGTGGTACTACCGCTAATCACAGCAGTAGGTCGTTGGTTCACACTAATAATTGCTGAACCTGTTTTATCTTGTGCCAATGCCATGCAATTCGCATCACTTAAGCTTGCTATAGTATAGGTAATATTGCTTGAAGGAGAAACCACAACTAAAATTGTAGGAGCCGTCCCATTGAAAGGAGTTCCATCTGACAAGGTTCCATAAATTGTCCCTGCACCGCTCACAGTCAATGCAAGACTAACATTTTGACCATTACAAATAGTAGTACTCCCACTTATAGCAGCCATAGGTCGTGCATTTACTGTCACTGCTGCTGAACCACTCAGGTCTGCAGGCATTGCTGCACAATGATTATCACTTACACTACTAACCGTATAGGTTGTATTACTTGTAGGAAATTTGGTAACACTTATGTTTGGAGCATTTCCACTAAATGAACTTCCATCAGAAAGTATTCCACTGATGGTACCATTTCCACTAACAGCTATGTTTAAAGCCACACTTTGTCCATTACAAATATTAGCTGTTCCACTAATTAAAGCAGTGGGTCTGGCATTCACTGTCAAAGTTACAACCATACTACTGTCAATTCCGCACGAATTACTAATCAATACCGAATAACTCCCTGCATCTCCCATTCCAATCGGATTAATAGTAAGAGAACTGTTATTTGAGTTCCCAATAATGTTCCCGTTTTTCTTCCACTGATAGTTAACCGTCGCCGAACCTGTGTTCGCAATGCTAAAGGTCACACTTCCCCCTTCACAACTGCTTTGGCTTTGAGTTTGCGAAGTAACAACCGGCGCCATACAAGGCACTGTCATAAATTCATCCGCACCCAGGTCCGGTCCACCTTCCATAGGTCTGTAATCACCATCGTAATCAGAGGAAACACTAGGAATCGCCGCCCCAACATCATGCACATAATGATAAGGCAAATAAGCTGCATTTGAGTAAAGTTTGATATGAAGATCCCCAACCGAGGGATCAACAAATAAGTCATAAGGATTCACCGTTCCGTTTGTCGTGTTATCTATTGGAAGCGCAGGAATTCCCGAAGTCGGAATCGCAATAATCCCACTCCCCGAAATAGGACTATTGACATCATTCCCCGTCGTACTTCTCCATGCACTCAAACTAAGCAAATCGCTGTTCCCCCATTTTCCCAAAGGATAATCAGCCGTGTTTTGCGAAGAAAGTAAATTAGAATCGCTCACCCAATTGCTTCCCGGTGTTGAAGAAACATTCCCAATCGCATAGTTTTTCGAACCGCTATACCCTATTGGACTTAAGCAGTTGATGAAAATATTATTCTTTACCGTAGTGTTCGAACCTATGCCACTTTGCATCCCTCCGGGGTTCTTCAGAAAAGCATAACTCGAAAATGCCGTCGTTCCTCCCGCAGCGGTTTGTCCCTGTATCAACACACTGTTATAATAATAGGAATTGCTCCCACCACTTGCATAATCAGCAATTCCCACCCAATTCTTCCTGCTGCTGCTAATGGTTCCCGCATAATCGCGGTTATACATATTAATCATATTATTCCCAACCATCCAACTACCATTACCCTGAATTTGAATCCCCATCGAGGTCCCTCCCGAAGCTCCGTTATGGAAAAACTCCGAAAGCCTGTTCCCCGAAATCTCTCCAACATTCCCTGCCGTCGTAACACTAACAACTATCCCGCTTGCAGCATTAGTCCCATTCAAAGTTGTGGCGCTATTACCTATTCTCTCAATCGTATTGCCCGAAATCACATTACCGCTTCCCAATCCCGAAGCAACAATTCCGGCACTATAATACAACGCTCCACTGCTTCCCGCCAGACTATACGAATTCCGAATCGTATTATTTCGAATACTGGCAACGCCCCCCGTCTGGTAAATTCCAAACACCGAACTACTGCCACCCCCACTATATAAGCCCCCTATCATGTTGTTCGAAATAAAAACACTACCCCCCGAAGCATTTTTAATACCATACACATAAGCCCCCGCATAATTTCCCTGAATTTGCTGAACCGAACCCGGGTTCCCAATCGTATTTCCAACCACATCCACCGAACCACCAATGATGTCTATGCCCGCAATCGACCCATTCGCAACCGTAATATTCGAAATAATATTGTTCCCAACCACCACATCCCCATTGCCTAAATTAGAGTTCGCATTCACTACTATCCCTTCAAAAACAGCCTGTGATCCTGTATTCGTTAAAGTTCCCGAAACCTGTGGATTAGGCGAAGCATTGCCCCCAATCACATTATCCCTCACAACATGCCCTTTCGACGGCGCATTCCCATCATACACATCCAAATAAATCCCCGCCTGATAGCTGCTCCCATAATCAATTGCTTCATAAATTTTATTCCCCGAAATAACAATGCTATCCCCAAAGCTTCCATAACTCGCACTATTCTGCCCCCAAATAGCAGTGGTTCTGAAATTGAATAATTCATTGTTTGTAACACTAATATTGCTCCTCATATAATTCATTCCCCCTACTACCCCTAAATTCACCAACATATAAGGCGAATTGTCTATCGATTGCGTAAGGTCACTTCTGTTCCTGATTACATTATTATCAAGACTAATATGATGAAGAAGTGTTCCACTAAAAGTGTTTCCTGCAAAACAAATCACTCCTGAGCCCACATAATTACTTGCACTTACATCTAAATTGCTATTTCCTTCGATAATGCAGTTCTTAATACTAACATCGTGAGTTCCTCCATAGAAAAACAAAGTCGGCAGCATAGTATTACTTATAGAGGTATTTTGTATGGTTAAATATCTACCCATACCATTGAAGCTACCATCAATGACAATATTATTAGCATTTGCAAAATTTAAAAGTGGATTACCACCCCCAGTACCCGAAATTGTCCGCATCACTGCCGCACTTGGCTGAATAATCACTTTATGATTCCCTCCACAATATTGAGTAACATTCATGGTAAGTGGATAATAATTAGAACTCTCATTCACATCGCTAATAACCTTTATTAGCATATCTGCCATTAACACCTTCGACGGATTACTTAAATCATAAAACAAAGCACTGCTGCTACTTCCATTAAAAGTATTGTAAGTCCCGCTTATACCTAAGGTAGCAGTTGCAGGGTAAGCAGTCACTGTGAGTATTGTAAAAGAACCAGGATTATTATTTTGTATCACCATCGTATTTACATCTGTAAACACCGGACTCGTCCCATCAAAGTTACTATAGCCAATATTCATTGGCCAAGCCATATCTTGCGCCACAATATAATACTGAAAAACATCTCCTGCCACAGGTACAACACCTAGGGTCACATAGTTAATAGTAAAGCTCCACGTCCCAGCCTTCCCATTTCCAGAGATCAAACTATCTGCAGCAGCATTAACCCAATTCGTTTGGCTCGATTTCTTATAATAAATCCTCGGAATAAACGATCCTGATGTTGCAACACCCGTTCCAACATCGATTATGTTTGCCAATAAATTGACGCTATAGTTTCCCCCGCATGCCGCTTGTCCCGAAATAGGAGTATATGTAATCGCCGGAGCAACTATATCTATTGTGGTTGAATTCATTGCATCGGCACCTATATCTATAGGGGTATTGTCGTTTATCAAATCTCCATCAAAATCTTCAGTTATTTCAAGGATAGGAATGCCTGCTCCTTCCGCAGGACTAGGCCCAATAACATGTAAATCGGGGGTTGGCGCGGATGGGTTGATAAAGTTAGGGTCAGCTGAAAGTGAACTTAAATCGGGATAGGGAAAGCCTGCTGCGACTTTGTAGGCAATCAAGTTTTGCAAGGGTGTGACGCCACCATCCAACGAGGCAATGTTTCCATCAATCCCCGAAGCGTACAGTATATTATAGTTGCTTGAAAACCCCAAAATAGGAGGATATGAAACTGCATAATGCTTGCCTCCATGTGTTGCAATGGCATTGGATCTGGCATTTAGAAATATATTATTGAGGATATTATCTACGCCTGAACTTGATTTTCTAAAAGCGAAAGTGTTTGCAAGGCCACTTCCCACACTATCTCCACCAATATAAATTGAATTATGATAAAAATTGGCAGAGATTGAGGTAATTTTATCCACTCCAACAATCAGAGGATTTAGTCTTTGAGCATTCCCTAAAGTATCTATTCCTAATCGAATCATATTATTAGAATAAGTCCCGCTTCCTCCAATAGCATTTATTCCTATCTGCTTTGAAGAAGTGGAAGAAGAGGAAGTGTAGAAACTGTAAATAAGATTTCCATCAACATTATTCATTCCAGAAGAAACGACAATTCCACAAATAGCTAAAGCTGCATTTACAGTATTATTTGTCAAGCCAAAAATTTTATTTTGCGAAATGTTTTGATCTGTTCCTGAACTTGTTTGCGAAATGCCAATTACTGAAGAATTTGCTCCTGTGGCAATATTAGAACTTGAAGTGAATAAGTTTTTAATTATATTTGATGAGATGTTATAGTTGGCAGTGGAAGATGTAACTATCCCTTTAATAGCCACATTACTTCCGGTTCCTGTAGCAGAGATGTTTGTAATGGTATTCTTGAAAATAGAGCATGACGAGGTGGAGGATGCGCAATTAATGGCAATTGAAACCCCACTTCCTGCAATTCGAATGCTATTCAGAGAAAGAATATCTCCAATGATATTGCCTAAAGAACTTCCTATATGATACAAGCCACTTCCTGCATTTATCCCCATGAAAGTTGAGGCTCCAACATTTGTCAGATTAATGTTTTGAATAATATTTCCATCTATTATAGTTGGAGTTGATGTTGCGACATTTAATAAAATTCCCGTTACAGCCAAAGCTGCATTGTTTATCCAAGGAGATCCTTGAGCATTAGCAGCAGATCCTCCAATAAAATTGGCTGAGATGTAGTGGCTGTTCCCTCCTAAAACTGCAATTGCGACAGTGGATGTTGTTGAAATATTGGTCTGATAAAAACTATTTCCGCTTATTGCCCAAGAGTTGCCAGCCATATTCAATAAGATTCCATTATTTGTGAAATCAAAAATATTATTGTTAGAGATGGTATTTGAGGAATTAGAGGCAGAGTTGTTGTAAATTCCATTAGACAGAGTATATCCCGAAGCGGGATGAATATTGTTAAAGGAAATAATATTGGAGGAATTGGCTGAAGAAGTCGCCAATATAATAGCACCATTACTTGTTAATGTGCAATTCGATTCAATAGTGCAATACTTTAATGAATTGAATGTAGCGGCATTGCTAAACTGGAAAACTGGACCCACTGTTGATGAAGTTCTACTATTGCGAATAATCCATTTGCCATCTGCTATGATATTATTTTCAGTTGAGCCTCCAGGCACTCCATCAAAAGTAATATAATCAGCTCCGTTCAAGCTAATTAAAGGGTTTGAAGATCCTGGGTCACCAATAGTGGAGAGCGTAGAAGAAACCGCAGAAGCCGGACGAAAAATTACAGCCCACTGTCCCCCAGAATAATTGAGCGCATTTAGTTGAACGGGAAATGTTTCGCCTGTGGCTCCATCATAGTCTGCTTGTAGTTCAAATATATTTTCACCACAAATCACTGCATTGTTTAGAGTAATAACAGCATCACTTAGCTTATTGAAAACACCACTAGCACCTATGGTATAGGTTCCGCTCATGCAACCCTTTGTGCCAATTTTAAAATAACCAAAACTAAGGGGGACCGTAATAAGATTACTAATATTTCCAGCAAGAGGAGAATTTATATTTGTTCCACCAATGCTTGAATAGGCTCCAGTTTGAGCAGACGAATATCCGATAGTATTATCAGCATTTAAGGTCATCGAGGCATCTAATAATCTCAAAGTTCCGGCCGAAGTAATAGTTCCTATACCTGATAAGGCAAGTTTCCAGTATCGACTAGGAAATGGCGACGAACTGAAGCCGGGTCTATCTGTACCTCCTGCTGCTACATCAAAAACCTCTGCCGTCAAAGTAACTGTTCCGCTGGAAACAGAAGGAGTTAACATTTCAAGAAGGTTATAACTCCCCTTCCCTATCGGAAAAGTATTTATTCCAGTGCTGGTTGTTGTAAAGTTTCGTGCTAAAGGCCCATTTACAAAAGAAATATTTGAACCTCCAACAACATTGGCCACTGCAGTTCCTGTAATTGTGAGCAAATTGGCGGTTGTAGTCTTCAAGTTTCCGCTTGTCAGATTTAGAGTGGTTACATTTACCGGAGCATTCAGTGTTACCCCAGCCGCATTATTCACTTTAAAGTTTGTAATTACAGAATTTGTATAGCTTCCTACATTAAAGTTTTGAGGGGATACACCTTTAAATTCAATCGTAGCCCCTGTTCCGTTGGCAGTGAGTGTTCCATTATTACTATAATTTGCTGAGATGCCCAGGGTATAAGATGAAGAACCCAAGCTAAATACACCTGAATTAATACTTAGATTATTCACATTCACAGAAGCTGCAAGCGTAACCCCTGCCGCATTTGAAGTAATAAGATTATCAATAACACTTCCCGTATAGCTTCCAATAGAAAACGATTGTGCTGTGGTCCCAATCAAAGATATTGTTGAGCTTTCTGCATTAGCGATAATTATACCAGAATTTGAAATAGGAGTAGCTCCTGCAATGCTAATGCTTTGTCCAGAAAGGACGAGGGTGTTAGTACTATTCAATGTCACGCTTCCTTGTATAAAAGTTGTGGTTCCCCCACTCGAAAGGGTCTTAGTTGCTGCGACGGTAGCTTGAAGTCGAAGGTTTCCATAGCCCGGACTTGGCAGAGGATAAATGGATTGATTTGCCAACGCATTATAATTTACATAAGAGCTGGCATTCATAGCATAATTTGCAAACAATGGCATGGGGCCAAAATAATTAGATGTATTCGTAATATTAATATTGGTCAAGGAAAGTTGACTAGCAGAACTTAGTGTAAGTGTTCCTAAACTCGTCCCAGGACCGCTTATCTGAAATCCACCATCATTAAGAGTAGATGATGCTGCAATAATAATATTTTGAGCTGAGACAGGAGTAGCAAGGGTTTTACTTGTTGAACCCCCTATTCCTAGTGTGCCATAATTGGTGATGGTGGCGGTTCCATTTGGACTTGATACAATGTTGTGTGTTGAACCTCCATTATAATTAAAAGTACTTGCAGGATCAAGGGTAATATTGGCAGTTGGATATAAGGCAGGCATCCAAGGAGTAGTGGATTTAGTTGTAGTATACGTTGTGTTTGCTGCCATCATCCAAACCCCGTTTGTATTACCAGTTACTTGAGAAGCAGCATCTGCAAAGCTTCCTCCGTTCACCATAAAGTTATTATTGATGGTGATGGGTCCCGCTGAAATGGCAACAGGAGTGCTCAATGGACTCAGGGTTCCGATATGTAAATTATAATAAATAGTTGCCTTCACAGTTTGCGTCACTCCATTATAGACCACCGTGTTTGGAGTATTGGTAATACAATTCAAAGTAGTGATGCTTGAGGTGCCGCCTAAATTGAGCGTTGTATTTGCACCCATAGTTAAACTTCCATTACCAATGAGTGCAGCTGTGGAATTGAAAACCGGAATCAAATTGCTAAGTGTTCCCGAAACCGTGGTGTTCGGAATCGTTATTGATGATGCTGTTCCACTAATGCTTTTTGTTGTTCCACTAAAGGTGTAAACTCCCGTTCCGGCAGTAAAAACACTCCCATTATGAATTAGATTTCCTGCAATCGTTACCGCAATATTGGCAGAGTTCACCCAAGAGCCATTATTGGTAATATCTCCAGTAAAAGTCCTACTTCCCGTACTATTATTAAAAGTCAAAATGCCTCCATTGGCAATATTGCTAGCACCGCTAATGGCTAAACCCGCACTAAAAGAATTCAAGGTCATATTGCCTGCCAAAATGCTAAATGTACCTGAAACCGTAGTCGTTCCAGAAGTATTTCCAAAAGTCGCCCCTTCTGTATCGTTAAGTTCTATATTACCATAAGTGCCTGCAGAACCACTTAAAGCATGAGGTGCACCTCCACCACTTAATAAAATTCTCCCTGCACCAGAATGAATTCCATTATTGCTAACATTTCCATTCACTGTTATAACATTACCTCCATTAGCAAAAGTCTCTGCAGAAGTGGCGATAGTTAAATTGCCTACAACTGTAATAGCTCCTTGCAAGGTTTTAACACTTGCCCCCGTAAGCGTCAGATTTCCATAAGCCGTAGGTCCCACCCCTCCAACAGCAGCAGCAACAGCCTGTCCACCCGTAGTATTATAATTAACCGTCGAGCCAACCCCCAAAGAAATATTAGCACTCCCAAACAAACTCGGGAAGGTCTCAGTAGTAGCCGTACCTATCCCCAACTGCAAGCCCGCTCCATTGGCAAGGTTCAGCATCCCACTCGCATTCCCTGTAATTTGCAATCCCCCATCCGAAAAGGTCCCACTCAAAACACTCAAATTATTACTTACAGTTGAAGCAGCCCCCTGTGTTACAACAATTCCACTTGTTGGATTGATGATGAGATTATAATAATTCGTTGCACTATTCTTCGTACTTTGGGCAGCCGTTCCAACATAAGCCACCGTATTGGGTATATTGGTCGTACAATTCAAACCGGTGATGCTTGTCGTGGCTGCCGACAGATTTAATGTCGTATTTGCCCCCATGGTCAAAGTGCCAGCCCCGGATAAAACACCTGTAACATTTACATTCCCAATGTTATTAGTGTAGGTTCCGCTCATAGCAACAGCCCCACCAAAAGTCAGAGAGGGATTAGCCCCACTTATACTCTTATTCGTTCCTGTGAAAGTGTAAGTGCCTATTCCAGAAGTAAAATTATTATTATTGATTAAATTGCCTGCAATGCTGTATGTGGAAGCTATACTATTTGTAAAAGTACCATTGTTAGTTACATCTCCACTAATAGTAATAGCAGCATTGGTAGTTGAAGTACTCCAGCTTGCTTCATCATTTATTGTAAGACTAGCAGCAGTTATGGTTGTCCCAGCGGTGGAGTTTATTGCCCCGTCATCGTTAATAATTACTGCTCCTAATGCCTTTGTTCCCGAAGAACCACCTAAGGTTAATGTGCCGGTGATGCTGGTAGTTCCACTTACAGTCAAGGCATAACTTGAGGTTAAAAGCGTTCCGCTTAATACAGTTAAATTACCGGCAATCGTAACCGTGCCATTCACTATACCCGTAGCGGTTTGACCTGTGGTGTTCCAAGTGAGGTTTCCAAAGGTTTGGTTTAATCCTAAAACATTAGTGGTGGTAACCCCCGTAACATTCACTAACGAATTGGCATTCCAGGTGGCAGCAGGGATTACGCCTCCATCCCTTGAATGCTGATAGCTTGCTCCCGTTGCAAAATTCAGGGAATTTACTGAAGCATTAATTGTGCCCCCATTATTAATTATGCTTCCTCCTGTGCGAACCCCAACTCCAGAGGCTGTCGTTATGGTGGTTGTAGTAAAACTATTGGATGTGTTTACAACCAAATTCCCAGAGATGTCACCCTTTTGAGTTGTTGTTGTAATAAAGTTTAAAGTGAAGGTGTTGGTACTTCCAAGTATAAGGGTTGAACCACTTGAGATAAGAAGCGCATTGTTTGCAGAACCAATGTTAAGAGAGAGGGTTGTGGCAGGGGTAGTTGCCGAAAGTGTTAAGGTAATATTACCGGAGAGGTTTAGAGAACGAATGGTTATGTTCCCTGTGAGATTGGTGGCGGAAACAGTAGTTCCGCTGTTTATGTCGAAATATACCGTATCGGTTGATGCCGGTATTGATACTCCTGCAGAGCCCCCTGATGTAGCGGCCCAACTTGAAGTTAGATTCCATGCAGCATTTGGGCCACCGACCCAATAGCGCGAAGCAGCATTTGCACAGTGTACTATGCAAAATAAACAAACTGTAAACAAAACTTTTGAAAAGACTGTAGATGTTTTCATGGTGATTCGATTTAATTGTTGTTGTAATGATTTATTTTTATGTCATTTTAAGATTATTAAGATTAATATTAATTTCACCTACAAAGTTACGAATATATTTCCTGATTTCTTTTCAACTCTTTAGAAAATATTTTCTTCAAGAATTTGAATAAGAATAAAAAGATATTTCAATGATATTTTTTAAATTGTAAAAGGAGCTAATAGGCTTTTAGGCTCCTAGTTTTTTTTACTTTTAGGAAGGAAGACCCAAGACCCAAATTTCAAATCCCAAGGCCCAAGGGGCAGGGCAATTAATAATGAAGAATTAAAAATTAATAATGAAATAAAGAGTTTTTCATTGGCATTGCGCTTTAGCCAGCGGGCTTAAATGATAAAATGCTGAGGCTTTAGCCTAAGGTTGGTAATTGAAAATTATCCGATGTTCAGAGTGGAAATGAAAATTTTGCTCATCGCAAGCATTGCCGATCTGGAGGGAAGGAAGACGCAAGTTTTAACTTTTATATGACCTCACATAATATTAGATTACATGATTGATTAGGTTTATGTTACGGTGATAGCATTTTCGCTGACATTAGCTAAATGGGTAAATACATTAGCCAAATGGGTAAACAAATTAGCTAAACAGCATTAAACGTTAGCTTTACGGAAACAAACATTGACTAAATGGACATAAACATAGGTTAAATGGATGTTGACAATCTAAATGTGGATGAGGCTGAGGTTAAGGTTAATGAAACCGAACTCTGATGACGCTGATTTGGGAGTCGTTGATTTTTATGATTTAATTGGTGATTTACTTTTGCGAAAATTCGATGAAATAAATTTGCTAATTGCAACTTTCTCTCCATAAACCTGATATAATATCAATAGACACAAACAACTTACTTTATTACTTTAGTAACCTCAATTGAACATTTTACCCTTGACTTTATTACTTTATAATGAGTTGATAATTATATAATTAACCCCAACCCCTTAAAAAGGGGCTATAACAGAGTCGTATATTTGATTGAGGTTGAGGTTGAGGGAGGAAAGCCGAACGCTGATGACGCGGGAATAGGTATTTAGCTGTTTAGGCATTTAGACTTTTAGGAAG
>CAIXTV010000251.1 GCA_903922465.1 uncultured bacterium | reverse complement strand
TGAGTCGAAAATTTATCTTTATGATTTAGCTACCCAGCAAAAGAATGCTGTTACGGATGGTTGGTATGAAGCTTCTAACCCAAGTTTTAGCAGCGATGGCAAGTACCTCCTCTTTGTTTCGAACCGCGATTTTAATCCAACCTACAGTTGGACTGAGTGGAACCATGCCTACACCGACATGAGCAAAGTGTATTTGATTACTCTTGCCAAAGCAACTCCCTCGCCTTTTGCCCCAGAAAATGATGTAGTTAAAGAAACCAATGCCGATGATAACACAGCTAAAAAGGATGATAAAAAAACTGATAAGAAGGATGAGAAAAAAGCCGAAATACCTAAAACGGTTGATGTAAAAGTTGATTTGGAAGGTATCAATGACCGCACGATTGCATTGCCTATCGATGCCGGTTCTTATTGGAATGTAAACTCGGTTGGGGACAATATTTATTATCTCAGAAGAAAAACCGGAGACGATGGCACTTCGCTTATGATGTTCGATTTGAAAGGCAAAAAGGAAAGTGAAATTGGGAATGATGTTGGTTATGATATCTCAGCCGACAAACAAAAGATGCTCATTAGCATGAAAGGAAGATATGCAGTGATTGATTTACCCAAGTCTAAAATTGATGTTAAAGATTATCTGAATCTTTCGAACATGAAGGTTTGGGTGAATTTGAAAGAAGAATGGGCACAGATTTTCAATGAAGCCTGGCGTCAGATGCGCGACTTTTTCTATGCTCCCAACATGCACGGGGTGGATTGGAAAGCCATACACGACAAATATGCTCCCCTCTTGCCTTATGTGAACCAACGGGCTGATCTGACTTATATTATTGGCGAAATGATAGGCGAACTTAACGTAGGTCATGCCTATGTTGGCGGTGGCGATAAACCCAACCCTGACAGAATTAAAACAGGTTTGTTGGGTGCACAACTCGAACGGGATGCTTCCGGATTTTATCAGATTAAAAAGATACTGAAGGGAGAAAATTGGGCTAAATCAAGCCGTTCGCCTCTAACCGAAATTGGGGTTGATGTTGCTGAAGGCGATTACATTATTGCCGTTAACGGAAAATCATGTAAAGACATGAACGACATCTACGAATCCCTGCTCAACACTGCCGATCAGCAGGTCGAACTCACCGTAAATAAATCTGCATCAGAAAGTGGAAGCCGCAAAGTGATTGTGGTTCCCATTGGCGATGAGGCCGAATTGTATTATTACAACTGGGTTCAGACGAATATCGACAAAGTGAGCAAAGCCACCAATGGCAAAGTGGGTTACCTTCATATTCCCGACATGGGTGTGGAAGGTTTGAATGAATTTGTGAAACATTTCTATCCTCAGTTAGACAAAAAAGCCCTCATAATCGACGACCGTGGAAATGGTGGCGGTAATGTTTCGCCTATGATTATCGAAAGATTAAACCGCGAATTAGGTTTGATGAAAATGTCGAGAAACACCACACAAACCGCCGGACGTCTGCAAATGGTAGTTGGTCCAAAGGTCTGTCTCATCGACCATTATTCTGCCTCCGATGGCGATTTATTCCCCTATCAGTTCAAAAAACTTGGCGTGGGCAAACTCATTGGCACCCGCACATGGGGCGGCGTAGTGGGCATCCGTGGTTCCCTGCCTTTTATTGATGGTGGAACCTTATCGAAGCCCGAATTTGCACATTATGACACCGAAGGAAAGAACTGGATTATAGAAGGGCATGGCGTTGACCCCGATATTGAAATCGAAAACGACCCTGCACAGGAATATATTGGCAACGACGAACAGTTGAATAAAGCCATTGAAGTGATTTTGGAAGAAATGAAGACTTATCCTTCCGAATTGGCTCCAATTCCTCCTTTCCCTGATAAATCTAAGTAGTACTTAAAGTGCCTAAAGTTTGGAGTACTTAAAGTTGGTGGTAGACACTGACTTTGGGTACTCCTTTTTTATTTGGGAATTGGTGATGGGTTATCGTGGAAAGTACTTATATATATCTTTTCTGTGAAGAAACCTGACAAAAATAACTTTCTCGTGTTCTATTATCAAACCTACCCTATAATCTCCTGATTTTATTCTATATTCAACATGATACCCTGTTAGCTTCCCTAAGTTCTTTATTTCTTTTAAGGTTTCAGCTTGTTGAACGTTAATAATACATTGAGCTATTTTCTTCCGGGTAGAAGAATCAGTTATTTTATAAGTATCTTTTTCAAAAGATTTATCGATCAGAACAATCATTTTGATAGCTTTAGCAAGAATTCATTCGTGTCCACATATTCGTTGGTGCGTCCTTCTTTTATTGCCTGAGCTAATCCAATTTCTTCAACTTCATTGGAAGTTAGTATTTTTGATTTAATGCCCAATTTCTTTGCCAATTCGAGCAATAATTTTAAATCAGAGCTTGATTCACTTTTTAAAATGGCAGTTTGCATAATCTTGTTATTTGTTGCTGCAAAATTAGATAAAAATAAATCAAGTTAAACAAAACAAGTACTTAAAGTTGGTGGTAGATGCTGGCTTTGGGTACTCCTTTCTTATTTTAGTAGGTTAATGAGTTAATCCTAATAAATGCTGTGATTAAGATAAAAAATAATACTTTTGTAATATAAAAATCAACGTCGTTTTGTTAAGCTTTTATTTTAAAACGGAACCACATAGACACAATAGGCACATAGAATTTCACATAGAAGAATTACTCATTAAATCTTTGTGAAACCTATGTTTCTATGATTCTATGTGGTAAAGAAATTGGAGATATTATATAACTAAACGACATTGATCAACAAATGAAATTAGTCCTTCAAAGTTGAAGGTTTGTCCCAATAAAAAGCTTACAAGAAATGGAGAATAACTTAGCAGATAAATTAGTAGAGGAAAAAAAGAATAGGTTTCATGGGGGCTTGTATCACAAAACGCAAGTGAATCTTGCCTACAACTCAAACCGTATTGAAGGCAGCCGCATCACCGAAGAGCAAACCCGCTATATTTTCGAAACCCGCACCATTGGCTTCAAAGACGAAGAAGCTGTTCCGATTGATGATATTATCGAAACTGCAAATCACTTTGTAGCCTTCGATTATTTATTAGAAACCCTTTCCCAACCTTTATCTGCCGAAATTATAAAAGAGTTTCACCGTATACTGAAATCAGGGACTGCTGATGCACTGAAATCGTGGTTTGCGTTGGGCAATTGGAAAAAATTATCTAACGAAGTTGGTGGTGCCGAAACCACTCAACCCGAAAATGTAGATACTGAAATAAAGCAACTAAATGAATGGTATTTAAGTAAAGCAAACACAGCTTTTGAAACCATTATCGAATATCATTATCGTTTCGAAAAGATTCACCCTTTTCAGGATGGAAATGGTAGGGTTGGGCGATTAATTATGTTTCGCGAGTGTTTAAAGCATAATGTTGTGCCATTTATTATTGATGAAACACATAAACAATTTTATTACCGCGGACTAAAAGAATTTGAACGTGTTCCTGACTATTTATTGGACACCTGCCGATCAGCACAAGATACTTACAAGCAGTGGATAAACTATTTTTATCCTGAGAAATAGGGAATTAGTTCTTATTCCTTTGGTCGAAGTATATAATCCTCTTAATCTGCATATATCAAATCAAGCATTGCTATTAAGCAGAATTTGTATTCATATTCTAAACAAAAGATTAATCGAAATTATCCCGAAAACTCTGTAACTATACAGAATTTGCAATTTTGCTTTGAACTTGTGATAATTTCATAAATTTGCTGAATAATATGTATTGAAATGAGAGCGGGTACTTTAGAAATTCCTTTGACTTTTAATCAGAAATGCATATTGATGAGTTAGTTGAACACATTAACACTAAAACACTTTAAAAGCAATATGAATATTAATACTATTAACACATTCAGACAATTCACCGGCTTTAACGACAGTGAATTAGAAATTATTATGCCTTATTTTGAAGCGAAAAAATTTAAGAAAAAAACTCATCTTCTTGATGTAGGAAAAGTTTCCAATGAAGTTTATTACATAATAAATGGTTGTATAAGACTATATTGCGAGAAGGATGGTGAAGAACTTTCAACTTATTTTTTTACTGAGAATATGTTTGCAGGTTCATATGATAGTTTCCTTTCTCGTAAACCAAGCAAAGTTGCTATTGAAACATTAGAAGAATGTGAAGTTTTAGTGCTTACACACGATGCTCAAGAAGAATTGTATCGGGTATTTCCGAAAATGAACGAATTTATTAGAAAAGCTATTGAACAAAGATTTGTATTATTACACGACTTATTTATTTCGTATCTATTAAACAGTCCGGAAGAAAGATATCTGTCGCTTATAAAAGATAGACCGGAATTACTTCAACGAATTCCCCAACATCAAATTGCTTCTTTTCTTGGTATTACACCTGTATCGTTAAGTCGAATTAGAAACAGGGTTACAAGAAAAAAGTAGCCAATTTCTATTTCTTATCTTTTGTTATCGTTTTGGCCTTTTGAATGGGACTACTTTTGTCTCATTAAATACAAAATAATAAAAAGATGAAAAAGAAAATTAAAATTGTACTTATTATTGTTGGAACACTCGTTGTATTATTCTTAATTATCGGGGGAGTTTTCTTTTACAAGTTTAACTCCGAAACAAAAAAAATGCATCCTGTGGCAACAGGAAAAATTGTGGACAATATTTACGCCATCAAAGATGACTTTGTGAATATGTATGTCATTAAGGACAGTAATCAATACGTTGCTATTGATGCAGGAAAAGATATTGATGTTGTTGCAGCGGAGCTTAAGAAACTGGACATCAATCCTGATATGGTGATTGCAGTTTTGCTTACGCATACAGATGCGGATCACGTTGCAGGAGTTCCCTTATTCAAAAACGCCAAAATTTATTTAGCAAAAGAGGAAGAGAAAATGCTAACAGGCGAAAAACAAAAAATTCCTTTTGTTAGTAACAGCATAAGCCGAAAAGACTATATATTACTTGAAGACAAACAAACTTTGATAATCGGTAATGAAAATTCATTCAGTATTCTGACAGAAGGACATACCACGGGTTCAATGTGTTATCAAGTAAACGACAAGTACTTATTTACAGGCGATATTCTTAGTTTGGTGGACGGGAAATTGGGCCCTTCGGTTAAATTCTTTGACTTAGATCATGAGATGGCGACCAAATCTATTTCAAAAATCACAAATTTACCGAATGTAGAATACATTTTTACGGCACATTTCGGGTATACCAATAATTATAAAGATGCTGTGAAAGACTGGAAAGAATAATTTTTTGACCCTTTAATCAGACACATTTTTTGGTGCCTGCATATCTAATAACAAAATAAATAAAACAAGGATTTCTATGTTCAAAAAATGGCTCGTACTATTTTTTCTATATATTATTATTGAAAATATAAATGCACAAGTAATACATATCAATGAATTAGACTCACTTTGGCATTTAAAAATAAGTGCAACAGGTTTTTATTCTGATGGGAATGCACCTAAAATGGTTTTAACGAATAAACTTAGGATTACCAAAGTTAACAATGCATTTGGATTAATATCTAATTTCACCTATCAATATGGCACAGTTTCATCAGCAAATAGAATTGTATATAACGATTTCCGATTTGAAAACACTTTTCTTTTGCATCCCCAAAAAAGATTTAATCCATTTTTAAGAACGTTTGAAGAAACGAACATAATTCGAAAAATTAATTTCAGAAATGAAATTGCATTGGGTCTAATAAGCAGGATTATTAGTAAAAAAGAGCATGCAATAAATCTTGTATTAGCGGGAGTAAATCAACAAACTAATTATAATTTCAACAAATTCAATTTGGCAAGTTTTTATGGCAATGATAAAATAAACACTTGGAAGGGAATGGCTGGAGTTAGCGGATTGAATAGTATTATGAAAAATAAACTTCGAGCCGAATATAGACTTTATTGGATGCAGGCATTTGACAAACCTCAAAATTACGCCTATTTAATAGATGTTTCTTTTGAATTTATACTTAACAAACACATTGCTCTTCAAACTAATTATGTAAAAACATTTGAATATTTAGAACCAGTGGGCGTTTTACCTTACGAAGTTCAATTAACGTATGGCTTATCAATTACATTTTAAGAATAACAACATAGTGTATTAGCCCCCTAAATAATCAGACATGATTATAGATAAAAATCTGTAATTTTATGTTGATGAAAAAACGAACATTTACAAAAGAAGAGAAGCTTCGTATCATTAAAGAAGCAAACGAACATGGTGTATCTGCAACCATTGAGAAGTATGGGATTTACCCTGCTTCCTTTTATTCATGGAAGAATAAATTATCTCAAATGGGAGAAGATGGTCTGCAGCATGGCATGACACCACAACATCTTAAGCGTATACGTCAGCTTGAGAAAGAAAACAATTTATTAAAACTGCTTCTGGCAGAAAAAGAACTGGAGGGCAAACTCAAGAGCGAGCTGTTAAAAAAACAGTATGCCTTGGAGAAAAAAAAGAGATAGTGAACCGCTATATTGTCCAAAGCATGAAAAGAGATACTGCTCTTGCTTTAACACAGATGAGCAAGCATCAGTATTACTATCGTTCAAAGCCAGGCAAAAGAGGTATAGAGCCTACTTGTA
>CAIXTV010000250.1 GCA_903922465.1 uncultured bacterium | reverse complement strand
TTATGGGAACGCAACAAATAAACAGATTCACGTTCAAATTACTGCTAACCAATACCGATTAATAAATATTCAGCCTAATAGAACTAAGTTCCATCAACCAAATTGGGACTGAAAGGGCGAAGCTGTGGGAAAAACTTGCTTGCAAAATCAAGAAAGGGTAATTAGTTTTACCACAAAATGTCAATTCAATATTTGAACCTTTGAACGCGAAGCACTTGAACCTTGAACGCGAAGCATTGAACCTTTTGAACTTTTACAACTAAAATATTTCCCAAATGAAATCTTACAAAATCTCAATGATCGGCCTGGGTTATGTTGGCCTACCACTAGCAGTCGAGTTCGCAAAACACTATCCGGTCGTAGGCTTCGATATAAATCAGCAACGCATTGATGATATAAATAAAGGGCACGACAGTACTCTCGAAGTCGAAGACGAAAACCTGCAAAGTGTACTGCAAGCCAAGGATCCAATTGGAAAAGGGCTGTATCTTTCAAGCAAGCTCGACGAAATCCGCGATTGCAACGTTTATATTGTTACCGTTCCAACACCAGTTGACAAAAACAACCGGCCTGATCTTACTCCACTTATAAAGGCGAGCCAAAGCATCGGAAAAGTAATCAAAAAAGGCGACATTGTGGTTTACGAATCTACAGTCTATCCTGGCTGTACAGAGGAGGATTGTGTCCCTGAAATCGAAAAAACTTCGGGCATGAAAATGAATGTCGATTTTTTTGCAGCTTATTCGCCCGAGCGCATCAACCCCGGCGACAAAGAACACACTGTTACCACAATACATAAAATCACCTCAGGTTCTACCCCCGAAATTGCCGAAGAAGTAGATCAACTCTATAAAAAAGTGATCAAGGCCGGTACCCATAAAGCACCTTCCATCCGTGTAGCCGAAACCGCCAAGGTAATCGAAAATTCACAACGTGATATCAACATAGCTTTTGTTAATGAACTGGCACGCATTTGTGCCCACATGAACCTTGACACCCGAGCAGTATTGGATGCAGCCGGTACCAAATGGAATTTTCTGAAATTCTCGCCAGGCCTTGTTGGTGGGCATTGCATTGGGGTAGATCCGTATTATCTGGCCCAAAAATCACAGGAAATGGGTTACCATCCCGAAATTATCCTGGCTGGTCGTCGCATGAACGATGGAATGGGCGCATGGATTGCGGCACAAGTAGTAAAACTGATGATAAGCAAAGATGTGGCTATTAAGAATGCCCGCATACTTGTATTGGGTATCACCTTCAAAGAAAATTGTCCCGACATACGCAACACAAAGGTAGTTGACGTGGTTAAAGAACTGGAACAATTTGGGTGCAGAGTGGATATTTACGATCCGTGGGCCAATGCCGCTGAAGTAAAACATGAATACAACAGGGATATCATACCCTCCTATAAACTAAGCGATTACGGTGCCATTGTTTTGGCGGTTGCCCACAATGAATTCAAAAGCCTCGATTTCAGCACGCGTAGTGAAAAAACGGTATTATATGATATCAAATCTATTTTGCCAATCGAAATGGTAGATGGCCGTTTATAATGACTTTTAACATAATGTGTCGTATTGGTTGACAGTATGAAAAAACTTGATAACATAAGAAACATCTTCGTTACCAATAACCTAAATATCTTCGTAAAGAAAGACTTTTAAGTTGAGGTGAAAACTTGATTTAAATCCTGGAACCGCGCTCAATATAATCTCACAATTCAGTTATGATTAAAATTGACTTAATAGTAGGTGCACGACCAAATTTTATGAAGATTGCACCAATTATTCATGCGATTGAAAGAGCGAATATTCCAAATCAGCTTATCGAGTATCGTCTTATTCACACAGGGCAACATTACGATGCCAATATGAGCGAGACTTTTTTTCAGCAACTCGAAATACCCAAACCTGCATTTAACCTAAATGTGGGCAGTGGTACACAAGCTGAGCAAACAGCTGGTATAATGATCGGATATGAGAAATTGCTTTTGACGGATAATTCTGACCTTTGCCTTGTTGTTGGCGATGTTACTTCTACCATGGCTTGTGCCATTGCTGCCCGTAAACTTCTTGTTCCAGTTGCTCATGTTGAAGGAGGCATACGCTCAGGCGATGAAACTATGCCGGAAGAAATAAACCGGATGGTAACCGATAGCATAACCAATTATTTCTTTACAACTTCTGAAGTAGCAAATCAAAATCTTAGAAAAAACGGCGTTAAAGAAGAAAGCATTTTCTTTGTTGGTAACACTATGATTGATACTTTGTTAAAAAACAGGCCACGCTTTTTGAAACCTGAAATTTGGGATGAATTAAATCTCAAGGAGAAAGAATATATTGTATTGACGTTGCACCGGCCTGCCAATGTGGATGAAGAAGCCAAACTTAAAGAACTGATTGATGAGATTATTGCACACTCACATAATTTACCGCTTATTTTCCCTGTACATCCCCGAACCGCCAAAATAATTTCCGGTTTAGGTATTTCGCACCCTCGGCTTCACATGGTTGAACCTATGGGATACCTTGAGTTTAATTACCTGGTTGAACGTTCCAAAGCTGTAATTACCGACTCGGGTGGAATTACAGAGGAAGCAACAGTAATGGGTGTACCTTGCATGACATTGCGCGAAAACACAGAGAGACCAGAAACCATCACCATGGGAACAAATGAGCTTCTTGGCATCGACCCAAAAGCTATAAAACCAGCAATGGAAAAACTTTTCAGCGAAAAATGGAAAAAAGGAAGCATTCCAGAAAAATGGGATGGCAACACAGGGGATAGGATTGTAAAAATTCTTTGCGAATCTGTACATGCTTACCAATAACAGCAGGAATCAATTCAATTTACCTCATTACATTTTCAAATTAACACATTATCTCATTAACAAATTATCGCATTAACACATTAGCACATTTCCTCATCCTCAAATCTTCACATTTTCAAATCACCTCATTTTCAAATCACCTCATTTTCAAATCACCTCATTTTCAAATTTTCAAATTACCCCATTTTCAAATTACCCCATTATCGCATTACCACATTACTAAATTAGCACATTCCCCCATGAACTCCCCTCAAATAAAATCCTTTATCCAACAGCATAGCAACCTTTTCTGGTACACGCCCGAGGATCAAAAGGAAAATATTAGTGAGGAATTTCTGGTCGAAACAATCTTGAATTATGGCGATCTAGATGCTGTAAGGGAACTATTTGCATTGTTGGGTTTGAAGGAAACTGCCCATATTTTTTTCAATTCAATTCAACAAAGCGATCGACGAAAGGCAAACTACCATGAGCTGACGATTAATTATTTTACCCTTCTTTTTAAGAGGTATGTACACTGAAATATTTAATACTGATCAGGCAAAGCTTTTGCCTTTCCTAAAGGGTTTTAATAGATCTTTTTATTTGGTTGGTGGAACCGCTATTGCACTACAGATTGGACACCGACGTTCCATTGATTTTGATCTGTTCGCATATAGACCGCTTATAAAACACAGGATAAAATCCAGACTACTTCAGATTCCTTTCCAGCAGGTTCCGATCTTTGAAGACTTCGATCAACTGCATCTACTTATAAATAATGTTAAAGTCACATTCTTTACCTATACGCATCCAATTGAACATACTTTAAAACTTAAGGATGTGATAACCATGCCGAACTTGCTTTCCCTATCAGCCATGAAAGCATTTGCACTTGGCCGTAGGGCAAAATGGAAGGATTATGTTGATATGTATTTCATTTTGCGGGATCATTTTACGATTGCCGAAATTAGCAGAGCATCTGAAAAATTGTTTCAGAATCAGTTTTCCGAAAAGCTCTTTCGCCAACAGCTAGCCTACCACCAAGATATAGATTTCACTGAACCAGTTGAATTCATTGGGAAGCCAGTTCCCGAAACTATAATAAAGAATTTCCTCATCAATTCAGCTACAGATATTGTATAAATACAAGTAAAATCTAAAACTCATTATACTTCTTGTAGTCAATACAGTACTTCTTATTTTTAAAATTATCTCATCCCCAAATTCGCAAATTTCCACATTAACCCATTTTCAAATAATCACATTAACTCATATCCACATCCTTCAATCTTCACATCCTCTAATTGTTACACTTATTAAATTGTCTAATATATATATGCACTTCTAAGTTAACATGAAAATCAAATATATCAAAGAGACTGATATTGTTTATATCAGTTTTTCCTCTCTAAAAATCGCTGAAAGTGATCAGGAAAAACCAGGGATAATATTGGATTATGCCGATAACGGACAGATTGTTGGCATCGAAATACTAAACGCTTCAACCAAAATGGAGCATGAAATAGACATGATTGTACAAATCACAAACTGAGTTAATATTAAAATAATCATGTCGTATTCCATGCGACCCGTAAAAATATATAATAACGCATGAAAATGGAATCCTTTACGAAGTAGCTTGATAATCAGAATTCAAATCAATAATCAGCTAACAAAACTTCAAATTTAGGCATACATTAAACTAAAGAAAACAATCATTTTCAGTATATAGTGCTAGTAGTGATGAACTATGCATCATGAACTTCCGTGCTTTGAACATCCGCGATGCACACGAGCGCCCCGAAGCCATGGAAGAAGCATCCGTTATGATGGTAGGCCTCAATCCCGATCGCATCCTCCAGGCGCTCCAACAACTCCAATACCACAAACCGGCTCCGAACCCAACTTCCATAAAGTAGCCGATTACTCCATGCCAAACGTATCCCTCAAAGTGGTACGCATAATCCTCAGCTACACCGACTATATCAAACGCACCGTTTGGAGCGAATAGAAAATTCATTCACCTGGAACCTGTCACCAATCACTAATCACTAATTACCAGCCACTAATCACCAATTACCAGTCACCAATCACCAGTCACCAGTCACCAATCACCAATTACCAGTCACCAGTCACCAGTCACCAATCACCAATTACCAATTACCTTTCACAGAAATTCCCTACTTTTGCACAACTCAACAGGTAAACACTAATAGAACCTCCTTGGGTAAACTGGTTACCCCTCAGGGACTGACCGGGCGAAGCCATACAAAGCATTATCATCAAAATCACCAGTAACAATAATCACATTAACCCCTTACAGCATTATTTTTTTACCAAAATAAATACATAGGACACATTAGCAATTTTCTCATTAACAAATCTCCACATCCTCAAATTATCGCATTTTCAAATTAGCACATTACCGCATTAACACATTAACACATTAACCCATTTTCAAATTTCCTAATCACCTAACAGTCTAACAGTCTAAAAAACTAATAGCCTAATTACCACATTAACACATTTTCAAATTAACCCATTAACTCTCTTCTGACGTGAAAACAATAAAATATATAATTTACAAAGAAGGCAAATATTATGTCTCACAGAGCCTGAATGTTGATGTTGCCAGCTTTGGTAGCACAGTCGAAGAAGCTAAAGCAAATTTAAAAGAAGCCCTTGACTTATATTTTGAAGATGTTCCTGCCCGAAAGAACTATCAAAAAATCAACGAGAGTCTTATTGGCGAATTAAGCATTAACATCTGATGACAAAGTTTCCTTCCTCTGAAAAAATTATAAAATCCTTCTTTCACAAGGATTTCTTTTAAGAAGTCAAAAAGGGAGCCATCAAAAATTCTCCGATGGACAACGAACTGTTATTGTTCCTGCCGGACGAAAAGAAATACCTATTGGAACGCTGAAATCTATCAGTCGTCAATCCGGAATCGATTATAAAAACTTTATAAATCTATAGCCAACTTAAAACAATCTAAATAGAACTCAAATAATCATGACGCTACTATTTTTTTGACCTAACATTAGCAACCAATAATCAGAATCTTAAATTTTCAAATTAACACATTACCGCATTAACACATTAACCCATTTTCACATCCTCAAATTTTCACATCCTCAAATCATCACATCCTCAAATCTCCATATTTTCAAATTTTCAAATTACCAAATTTTCAAATTACCTAACAGCCTAAAAGTCTAACAGCCTAATTTCCAGATTAACGCATTAGCACATTATCGCATTATCGCATTTCCACATCCCCAAATTCCCAAATTCCCTCATTTTCAAATTAACAAATTAACACATTACCACATTACTGCATTAATCAATTACCATTTTAAGCAAATTACAGGGTACCAGTAAATTATTTCAAAAGAAATGCGATTAGACCAAAATCAGCGGATTTATATCACAAATACAGTCCAGCAGTTTGATCCCCAGGCAAAAGTCAGGCTATTTGGCTCCAGGCTTGATGATGAGGCTGTTGGAGGTGATATTGATTTATTGATCGAAAGTAAAACTATTGGTTTCAAAGAAAAACTTATTATACGGTATCAACTTAAAGAAAAATTAGGTAACCGAAAAATTGATGTCATACTAATGGATAAACCTGATTCGGCTTTCACACGATTTGTATATAAAAATAGCCTTGTTTTATGATACGAAAAGACCATATTGCCATATTGGACGAAAACGTCAAGGCTCTGCAGGATTCAGTTAAATGGCTCAATAGATCCTTTACTATTTGTACTGACAACTATAAAACAGAAGACCTTACGGATGAAGCTATGGATGCTTTTGAGGGATTAACCAGCCGGTTTTCTCGGGTGGCTGATATACTTTTTAGTAAAGTATTCAGAAGCATTGCATACCTCGAAAAAGGGGAATCTCTTTCATGGATTGACAATTTATTACTTATGGAAAAAATCGGCGTTATTGATTCTACCGAAGAAGCCAGGTTTATCAAAGAATTAAGAAACGATCTGGTACATGAGTATCTGACTTCCGACCTGACTCAATTATTTACAGAGGTATCACTACAGTGTCCGATACTGTTAAAATATGCAGATCAGGCTGTTTTACAGGCTAACGAAATTAAAAGAAAACTCGAAGCCTGAGTATATTCAATAGTTTCAGCCAACACCAATCTAAAGCAAGTCTCCTGCAATTAAAGGGTAAGCTTTCAACGAAATAAAGCAAGGCTTCAACCAAACTAAATAAAGCATCAACAAATAAATGGCCCTTCCCGGCATTAAACAAGCAATACTGGACGCATAAGTTGACACACTGAATATATAAATTAACATGCTGAACACCCAAGTTGGAATATTGTACACCTAAGTTGGCTTACTGAACAATTAAGCAAAGATAATTAACACTTAAACTAATGTTTCAACTATACCAGACAAAGTTTCAATGATAAAAGCCAAAGTTTCGACAAGAAATTTCTCATAAAACAGCTCACAAATTGCCAATTTCTAATCACAAATTACCATTTTCAAATTACCATTTTCAAATCTCCACATCTCCACATCCTCAAATTATCGCATTGACAAATTACCACATTATCGCATTACCACATTAACCCATTTTCAAATTTCCTGATTACCTAACAGTCTAACAGTCTAAAAAACTAATAGCCTGATTTTCACATGAACATGACCATTTCTGAACTAAGTCAAAAGACTTTACCTGTTTTGCGCAAATATGGAGTGCTTTCGGCATCGGTTGTAGGTTCTGTTGCCAGAGGGCAACAAACATCAAAGAGCGATATTGATATTGTTATTGATGTTATCCAACCAATTAGTCTGCTGACCTTTGCAAAAATAAAAATAGAACTTGAAGATATACTGAAATCAAAAGTAGATCTGATCGAACGGTCTGCGATAAAACCAAGAATCAGAAAGTATTTATTACAAGATGAGATTCAACTGTCTGCATGAAGAAAAAACGCGACATAATTATTTATCTTGACGATATTCTTGAATCGGCTCAGTAGATCGAATCATATACAGCCTACATTTCGGAAGGCGAATTTTACAATTCTTGAGAAAAACAAGATGCAATTTTGCACCGTTTACAAATAATCGGAGAAGCTGCTAAACATATCCCTTCGTATTACAGAGAAAAATGGAATCAGGTTCCATGGAAAGATATTGCCGGAATTCGCGATATAATAGTACACGAGTATTTTGGGATTACTCTAACTATGATCTGGAAAACAACCGTTGAAGATATCCCTGTTTTAAAACAACAAATAGAGGATATACTTAGTCAACTTTCAAAATCAGAATAATACTTTAAGGCTTTTGGGATTGGGTTTTAGGGGTTGGCGAACCTAAGATGCATCACTTGTGAGGGACAATTTGCGGTTAGCTTTTCAAGTCAAATTCCTTCATTTTCAAATTAGCACATTCACAAATTATCTCATTAATCCATTAACCAATTTCAAATTCCTTGACCACCTAATAGTCTAAAAGTCTAAAAAACTAATAGCCTAATAACCTAATTATCACATTAACCCATTTTCAAATTTCCTGATTACCTAATAGTCTAATAGTCTAAAAAACTAATAGCCTAATAGCCTAATAGCCTAATTACCACATTAACCCATTTTCAAATTTTCTGATTACCTAATAGTCTAAAAGTCTAAAAAACTAATAGCCTAATTACCACATTAACCCATTTTCAAATTTGCTGATTACCTAATAGTATAAAAGTCTAAAAAACTAATAGCCAAATTACCATATTAACCCATGCTCTTCAACTCCTTCCACTTCGCTCTTTTCTTCGTTGTGGTTACAACCCTCTACTTCCTCCTGCCGCATAATCACAGATGGATGCTTTTATAGGACAACTGTTTCTATTTTAGTGAGAAAAAAAATAAATTTCCTATGCTTAACGCTTCCATACCAAATATGCAAAGTGCAAACTAAGCCATGACAGCAGAAGAAATTAAAATACTTATCACCAAAGGAGAAGGCCTTCAATTGGAGTTTAAACTAACTTTTAATATTGAAGTCATCGAGACACTGGTTGCATTTGCAAATACAGTTGGTGGAAAAGTAATAGTTGGAGTTTCCAACACAGGCAATATTAAAGGGGTATCAATAAATTCAGAATCCGTTCAGAATTGGATAAACGAAATCAAAAACAAAACCACTCCATCTATTATTCCCGAAATAGAAGTCGTTCTTATTGAAGAAAGAGAAATAGTTTGTATATGTATAAAAGAGTATCCGGTTAAACCTGTATCAACGCGAGGGAGATGTTACAAACGAATAAACAATTCCAATCATTTGTTAAGCGTAGCTCAAATATCCGATTTGTATATGCTTTCCATGCAATACTCATGGGATTCTTACCCATTTGCCGGTGCAAGTACCGGAAGTTTAAACGTTGAAAAGATCAATCAATTTATTCAGAAGGTGAATACGGTAAAACGGTTTTCACTTCCCAATGATCCAATGGATGCTTTGGGAAAACTGAAAATGATACAAAATGGTGTTCCAACAAACGCCGCAATGATACTCTTCGCAAAAGAGAATCTTTTCTATAATGTTCATATTGGCCGGTTTAAGACACCGAGCACCATTATTGCTGACAAAATTATAAGTGGTAATTTGTATGATGTAATGGAAGAAGCGATGCAAACCATTATTGGCCACATAAAATTTGCTGTTGAGATAACCGGCAAAACAACACAGCACACCGAAATACCGGAATACCCTTTGGATGCCATACGCGAAGCATTGACTAATGCATTGGTTCACCGCGATTACCAGAGTTCAACTGATATTCAGATTAAAATCTTTGATCAGAATATTAGCTTCTTTAACCCAAGTGGATTATACGGCAACATTACCGAAAAAGATTTAATAACAGATAGTTATAGTGCCAGTACACGTAATAAACTGATTGCCGAGGCATTTTATCTTACTAATGATATAGAAAAATATGGCAGTGGTTTTATCCGCATACGTAAGGCTATTACTGAGTATCCAACAATGAATTTCGTGTTTCGCAATACATCTTATGGTTTTTTTACTGAGTTCAGCTACACTGAACAAAAAATAAATACGAAATCAGGCGTTGTGGAAACTACCCAAGAAACTACCCAAGAAACTACCCAAGAAACTACCCAAGAAACTACCCAAGAAACCACACACCGGATATTAGCACTGATTAAGTTAAATCCTAAAATTAACCGAAAGAAAATGGCCCGGGAGTTGAAAAACATTTCTGAGGATGGTGTAAAATACCAACTGGAAAAATTAATTAAAAAAGGAGTTATTAAGCGTATAGGCTCAACAAAAGGCGGCCAATGGGAAATTACAACGTAATACGGTTAACATTCCCTCAACAGTTTCCTCATTTTCACATCCCCACATCCTCAAATTTCCATATTCCCTCATTTTCACATTTTCACATCCCCAAATCTTCACATCCTCAAATTAACACATAACCGCATTAACAAATTATCGCATTAACAAATTATCGCATTAACAAATTATCGCATTAACAAATTATCGCATTAACTCATTACCACATTATTCCATTTCCACATCCCCAAATCTTCACATCCTCAAATTACCCATTTTCAAATTTTCAAATTACCACATTTTCAAATTATCAAATTACCACATTTTCAAATTAACAAATTATTGCATTAACCCATTTTCAAATTCCTTGATTACCTAATAGTCTAAAAGTCTAAAAAACTAATAGCCTAATTATCACATTAAATCATTAATACATTAACTCACCCCTTCAATTTTCTTTTATTAAACCCTACTTTTGCACCCCGAAACAACAAAGCACGTTAAAAACTGTTTGTTCCACTAGCAATTTGGTCATCCCTTCGGGACTGACGAGGCGAAGCCTTTATAAGTGAATAGTGAACTTAGCGTAGCGATCTCACGAACGAAGTGAGTAATAACGAATAGTGAATAACGAATAATGAATAGTGAATAGTGAATAGTGGAGTTCGCAAGTAATTTTTGTGCTAAAAGCACTTCAAAATGAAAGAGATTATTCTAAAGCAGAAAACTTACGCTTTTGCGATGAAGGTTATTAAAGTTTACAAACAGATCATTTCAGAACACAAAGAATACATCCTCAGCAAACAATTTCTAAAAGCCGGTACAGCTCCCGGCGCTTTGGTAAGAGAAGCAGAATTTGGCCAATCTAAACCTGATTTCATCTCAAAATTGAGTATCGCATTAAAAGAAGCAAACGAATGTGAATACTGGACTAACTTGTTAAAAGACTCCGACTATATATCTCAAGAAACCTTTGAGAATCTTCAAATCGATAATAAAGAAATCATCTACATGCTCATAAGCTCTGTAAAAACAGCTAAATCTACCCTTTAGCACCAGACTTTTCACTTTTAGCTTTTCACTTAATAAGGAAGCAAACGAATGTGAATACTGGACCTGCCTACTTCGCGACTCTGATTTTATATCACAAGCTGCAGCCCTCGACTTACTGACCGACAATATAGAAATAATCAAAATGCTAACTGCCGGTATCAATACAGCAAAAAGCAATCTCCATTTGCACCCCACTATTCACTGTTCACTATTCGTTATTCACTAACTACACTCTTCACTGTTCACAATTCACTTTTCACTGTTCACTATTCACTTTTCATTTAAAATGAATAATCCTGCTTTCGATTCAATTTTCCCAATTAAGATTCAGGAAATCATTTCCGTTATCATTGATACAAGGCAATTTAAATTTAATCAAGCAGTAGGATATTTTTACTCATCAAAACTCTACGAAAAATTGGCTGACGAAGAAACTAAACTTTGGCATTTAAGTTCCGAGAAACTCTTCGAAATGCTGGAAGTCGAAAAAACAACAAATAAAATAGTTTATCCTGATTTTGTTTAGCAAAGATGATAACAATAGATAAATATCAAAAGTTTCAATTGTTTTGCCTTGAGAGTTATAAAGCAGAAAAAAAAATGAGTGGCAAAGACGCTTTGAATGAATTTGAAATCTATCAGGTATTTAATTTCCTCCAATCTACTTTCGATAGCATGCATACCAGAGGAAAGAACTTCATAGTTTCTGTTATTGTAGATTTTATTCAAAATCGAAAATGAAAGTTTATCATGGGAGTTCGGTAGTAATTAAAATCCCTAAAATTTTGGATTCGCAGCGTCTGCTCGATTTTGGAATGGGTTTTTATACAACTTCTTCAAGGGTTCAGGCTGAAAATTGGGCAGTCATCAAACAAAAAAGATTGGGTATCAATTCCGCTGCGATAGTAACGGTTTACGAAGTAAATGATGATGTGTTTAACGCTGACAAGTATGCCGTTAAAGTATTTTCAAAAGCCAATGAAGAATGGTTAGATTTTATCGTTGCTAATCGGAGGGAATATACTCATCATCCTTTCGACATTGTGAAAGGAGTTGTTGCAAATGACACATTATATTCTACGCTCTCGCTTTTTGAAGCGGGGGTTTTAACTAAGGCTGAGACGATATCCAGATTAAAAACACACAAACTTTTCGATCAAATCTCATTTCACAATCCGAAAGTATTAACAGAACTTAATTTTATCGACAACTATAAAGTTATATAGTGAACAACTGAAAGTGAATAGTGAAAAGTGAATAACGAATATTGAATAGTGGCGTTCGACAAGAAATTTAAGTGTTAGAAGCAATTCAATATGAAAGAAAGCCTTTAAAAGTGAATAGTAAACAACGAATAGTGGATAGTGGTGTTCGATGTGAAATATAAGTACTTTAAGTAATTCGAATGAAGGAAAGCCTTTAAAAGTGAATAGTGAATAACGAATAGTGAATAGACC
>CAIXTV010000249.1 GCA_903922465.1 uncultured bacterium | reverse complement strand
CTTCCTAAATGTCTAAACTACTAAACAGCTAAACAGCTTTTGGTCTTGAGATTGCTTCGTCCTTCCCTGCCTGTTAGGCAGGTCAGTTCCTCGCAATGACGTTTCAAATTAGCTGTTTCCCCTCTTGAGTCTTGGGATTTGAAATTTGGGTCTTGGGTCTTCTTCCAAGAAGTCTACTGGTCTATACGACCCTATATATTCACTAAGGACATAATTAGAACCAAAACCTAACAGGTTATAAAAACCTGGTAGGTTTTCCAATTAAATAAAATTCCAAAAAGCTAAAAGACTAAAGGCCTAATAGTCTAAACACCCCCTTGGGTCTTGGGTCTTGTATGTTTGCACCGACAAAAACATAAGGCTCAAGCCCAAGGTCAAATCGGCAGTTGAGGTTGAGGTTGAGTACTCTTTTTAAGACGCAAGAAGAGGTTGGTGGGCATAAATATTTCACAGAAAAACATCCTTCGACCTATTTTTTTATCTTATCTCAGCATACAGTCTGAAATTATTCTCGCTGAAATTCAATGATATAATATAATTGTTGATAAATAACTAAAGATATAGTTGCGTAACTATGTTTTTAGTTGTATCTTTGCCCCCTAATTGAAATTGTATTATCCATGAAGAAAATAATTAAAGAATTGACCAAAGCAGAGGAACAAGTAATGCAAATCCTATGGAAGCTCGAAAAGGCTTTTGTGAAAGACATTGTTGAGCAATTTGAAGAACCTAAACCGGCTTATAATACGGTGTCTACCATAATTAGAATACTCGAAAAGAAAGAGTTTGTATCTTATAAGAGTTATGGCAATACTTACGAATATTTTCCGTTAATATCTAAAGATGAGTACTCCAAACAATATCTTGGCAATTTTATAAAGAACTACTTTGAAAACTCCTATCATCAATTGGTGTCCTTTTTTGCTCATGACAAGGATGTGAGCGTTAAGGAACTTGAAGAAATGAAAATCATGGTAGACGAAATCATTAAAAAGAAAAACTATGACTGAGCTATTAATATACCTGATTAAAGTATCGGTATGCACATTATTGCTTTATGCATTATATGCGCTGATGCTACATAAAGAAACCTATTTTCGATTCAACCGCTTTTATTTGTTGTTTTCTTTAGTCGCTTCTCTTGTTATCCCATTGCTTTCAATTTCTATTAATGCTACAAATGTTGATGCAGGTATGACTTACTTGCTTCAGACAGTGCAAGTGAAACCTGAAAATATTATTCCTTACGAAAACAGTATGTCCTGGATGTTTTATGCAGGTTTGATATACTTTACGGTCCTACTTACTCTCTTTATTAGATTTCTGGCGAGATTCATTTCTATATTACTTATTCGCAGAAATTGTATAATTGAGAAAAAGGGCAGGCATTATATTGCACTTTGCAAGAAACCCCTTGCTCCTTTTTCTTTTTTAAACACCATTTTCATTAGTAGTCAAAGCAATGACAATGGTCAGTTTGACAAGATAATCATGCACGAGAGTGTTCACGTCAGGCAGTTGCATAGTATTGATGTAATTTTTTCAGAACTTATTTGTATGCTGATCTGGTTTAATCCGATTGGCTGGAAGATAAAAGCTGCACTTAAAGAAACCCACGAATATTTAGCCGACGCCGCAGTGAAAGAGCAAACTTCTGCTTTGGCCGAATATGTATTACTCCTAATTAATAATGTTGTTGGTGTGCAACTGGGTTTAGCCAACAACTTCAACAAATCATTAACAATAAAAAGAATAAACATGATGAAAAAACCTCGTTCGGGTTGGGCTTCAATGCTGAAAGCCTTACCGGTGTTTCCACTCGCCCTTATGTTGATTATGGCATTTTCATGCACTTTCAACATTGCCGAGTTGAAATCCCAAAACAATTCTGCAAGTCAGAAAAACAAAAAAACACAAATTGTTGCAGAAAAGCAACCAGAGTATCCTGGTGGTCAGGAAGCGATGAACAAATTTATTTTGTCTAACATTAAGTATCCCGAAGCCGCTAAAAAGAGTGGCAAAGAAGGGAAAGTGTATGTTTCGTTTGTTGTCACCAAAACCGGCAAACTTGACAAATTAAAGGTTACTCACAAAGTTGATCCACTGCTGGATGCTGAAGCTCTAAGGGTAGTGAAATCGATGCCTAATTGGATAGCGGGTAAGAACAAAGGCGCTAACGTTGACGCTCAAATGACTCTACCCATTTCCTTCAAACTGAAATAATCAAGCTCAAATTATTTCATTTGCTAAAGCAGTCGTCAATTATTTGTTGGCGACTGCTTTTATTATTTTACTTTACTACTATATCTCTAACTTGATACTGAGAAAATTCCTGCAATCATTTAATTATGCTAATGATTTCACATAAATAAAATCCATTTCATAATTGATACTATCAGTTCTATTGGCTTATCAACAAAGGCAAAATGAAGACTGATTAAGATAAAAAATCAATTAAAGCTAATTTCGTTGCGAAAAATAATTATTTTTGCTAAAAATTAAAACCAAACAATCTTATGAAAAAAACAATCGTATTAATGAGCCTTTTATGTATAGCCCTTACATCAGTAAGCTTTGCTCAGAAAAAAGCAAAACCCTATAATGGTTCAATTACCTTTACCTTAACCTATTCGGGCGACATAGATGCGGCCACCATTGCTCAACAACCCAAAGAAATTACTGTTAAAATACTTGGGAATAAAGCCCGTACCGAAATTTCTTATGGCCCTGCTACCATCGTAAACATTGCAAATGGTGATTCAAAAAGCACCGTTACCTTAATTGATGTAATGGGACAAAAATATGCCATGCGCATGAAAACAGAAGATGTTGAAAAAGACCTCTTAGAAACAAAATATGATATCAAATATATTGATTCGACCAAAACTATTGCAGGCTTTGTATGCAAAAAAGCTGTGTTTACAGTAAAAAGCAAAGACGATGATACCGAAACTATTATCCCCGTTTGGTACACCGAAGAACTTGGCGGTGATTTATTAAATTATGGTGGTCAATTTCATGGTTTGAAAGGCTTTGCTTTGGAATATGAAATGACTGCAAAAGGCATTAAAACTGTTACCACAACCAAAGAAATAAAAAAAGGAAAAGTTTCAGAAAACGATTTCTTAGTTCCATCTGATTACAAAGAAGTGACGAAAGAAGAAATGAAAAAAATGTTTAGTGGCGGTGGCGAAGACGAATAAATTTGTCACGGAATAAAAAACAGGCTTGGATGCTAAATCCAAGCCTGTTTTTTTATTACCATGAGTATATACAAGAAAAGTTAGCCCGAAAGTTAAAACATTATTCATGAAAGTCATTAAAGCACAAAGGTTAAGGATTTTTTATGCAGACTCTTTTAAACTTCAAAAATCAAATATCATTAATCCTTATTCGTTAATCAAGTTTGAAAATATGCATAAGGAAGGACTAATTAATCAAGAATTCATACCTTTGCAATGATATAACTCAGCATAGATGCCAAAAAACCTGCTTAAAAAGCCAAAACAAGTTGATTCAGAATCCGAAAAGGATTTACACGACGATCTGAAGCCTCTAAAGAAAAAGAAAATCAAAACTGGGAAACGTTTCTCCTTTGAGTTTATTAAGGACGAAAAACTTCATCGGGTCTTAGGGCTTTTCATGAGTTTATTTTCTATCTTCCTATTGTTTTCATTTATTTCTTTTTTCTACAGCCTTTATTTTGAATGGGGAACCGATGAACTATTCAATTTCAATGTTAACCTAAAAAAAATATTGTTTAATTCAGAAATAGAAATTCATAACTGGATGGGACGATTAGGTGCATTCTTTTCATTTTTTTTAATTAGGCAAGGCTTCGGAATTGGGTCATTCCTTTTTATCTTTCTAGTTTTTATTTATGGAATAAAACTCTTACTCAAAGTTAGCTTACTTCCCTTATGGAAAACTACAAAAATTCTTTTATTTTGTTGTTTATGGCTTAGCTTTAGCATAGGCTATTTCACTAGAGAAACTGACTTATCAATACTAGGGGGTATTTGGGGAAATCAAATGTCAACTTGGTTTGTTGGATTCGCAGGCCAAATTGGGAGTGTTATTTTTATTCTCTTCTCATTAATTACTTTTCTGATTATAGCTTATAACTTTTCTTTCAAATTTAAAAAGAAAGAAAATGAAGTTGAGGAAGCTATTACTGAAAATAATGTACAAGAGGAAAAGATTGTCGAAACTGAACCAATTTTAGAACCTGAAGTAAAAGAGAAAACTTCACGAAACATCATACTTAACCCTAATGTATCTATAAAAGAAGAACCAATCCAAGAAGTTACTTTTACTGAAGATGTGGATGACTTTTATAATACTATTTCAGTTCTAAATGTTGAGAAAGAAGTAAAACCAAATGGCAAATTTCAAAATATAGAATTGGAAATCGAAAACACCATCGAAAACCAAACTTTTACAAATCCTGATGTTGATATTGATACTACCGAAAACGAATCAATGCCACATTATACTATCGATACTCCATATGACCCTACACTTGATTTATCTTCATATAAATTCCCTACCACTGATCTATTAGAAAGCCATCCTGAATCAGGTTCAGAAGTAACCATCGAAGAAATTGAATCGAACAAAGATCGGATTGTTAAGACCTTAAATAATTATCAGATTCAGATTGATAAAATTAAAGCCACCATAGGGCCAACCGTTACGCTATATGAAATAGTCCCTGCTCCAGGAGTAAGAATATCAAAAATCAAGAATCTTGAAGATGACATAGCATTAAGTTTGTCGGCCTTGGGAATAAGAATCATTGCACCTATTCCTGGCAAAGGAACTATTGGAATAGAAGTCCCAAATCAAAATCCACAAATCGTGGCAATGAAAACTTTGCTTAACAGCGAACGTTTCAGCTCATCGAAATTTGATTTACCCATAGCCCTTGGGAAAACGATACAAAATGAACCTTATGTTTGTGATTTAGCAAAAATGCCTCACTTACTCATGGCTGGGGCAACTGGACAAGGGAAATCGGTTGGTTTAAATGCAATTATAGCCTCTCTTATCTACAAAAAGCACCCTTCACAACTGAAATTTGTAATGATTGACCCCAAAAAGGTTGAACTTACTTTATATTCTAAAATAGAACGTCACTACCTTGCAAAACTTCCCGATACTGATGAAGCTATCATCACCGATACAAAAAAAGTAGTTAGAACACTGCATTCCTTAACCATTGAAATGGATCAACGCTACGATTTACTAAAGGATGCTCAGGTTAAAAACATTAAGGAATACAATACCAAATTTATTGCGCGCAAACTAAATCCTAATGAAGGCCATCGATATATGCCTTATATCGTTTTGGTTGTTGATGAATTTGCAGACTTAATTATGACTGCAGGAAAAGAAGTGGAACTTCCTATTGCTCGTTTAGCACAGCTTGCAAGAGCCGTTGGTATACATTTGGTTATTGCGACACAACGCCCATCTGTAAATATTATCACAGGAACCATTAAAGCTAACTTCCCTGCGCGTATGGCCTTTAGGGTTACTTCTAAAATCGATTCACGCACCATTCTAGATCAGGGGGGTGCTGATCAGTTGATTGGAAGAGGTGACATGCTGTTATCAACAGGAAATGAATTGCTTCGACTGCAATGTGCGTATATCGATACTCCAGAAATCGAAGTACTCACAGAGTTCATTGGCTCACAAAGAGGGTATCCTACTGCTCACATGCTTCCAGATTGCCCGGAAGAAGGTGGTGAAGAGACTAAAGAGTTCGACCCTAATAATAAAGACGAACTGTTTGAAGAAGCCGCCCGACTTATTGTTCAGCATCAGCAAGGATCTACGTCTCTGTTGCAAAGAAAATTAAAGTTGGGGTATAACCGTGCAGGTAGGATAATCGACCAACTTGAATCGGCAGGAATTGTCGGCCCTTTCGAAGGGAGCAAAGCCCGTGAAGTAAGAATTAAAACCGAATTTGAATTGGAACAGTTTTTGCACAACAACAATTAGATTAACAACACAAAATCTTATATGAAAAAGACCCTCATTTTAATTCTAAGCATTTTCATTATTCAATTAACGCAGGCTCAAGTTACGGATAATACAGCCAAAGGAATTCTCGACAAAGTTGCGGCTAAAAATAAAGCCTACTCTTCATTAAAAATCGATTTCACCTATTCGTTGCAAAACCCAAAGACCAAAACCAACGAAAGTAAAAAGGGTATTTTATTCATGAAAGGCAAAAAGGTCAGGTTAGAGATGGCAGGACAAATCATCATTAACGATGGAAAAACAGTTTGGACCTACATAGCCGATGCCGAAGAAGTCACTATTAATAATTTTGAAGAAAATTCCGAATCAATTTCTCCTACTAGTTTACTTAGCAATTACAATAAAAACTTCAAACCTAAATTTATTAAAGAGATTAAAAAGGGAGTAAAAACCATACAAATAATAGACCTCACTCCTATTAAATCTAATTCATATTACAAAGTAAGGCTTGAAATTGATAAGAATAGTATGCAAATTGAATCTTCTACTGTTTTCGATAAAAATGGCAGCACTTTTACCTACACCATCAACAAAATGACGGCAAACACTCTTGTTGACGAAATAAAGTTCACATTTAGAAAGTCTGATTTTCCTAAAGCTGAAATAAACGATTTAAGATAGAGAATTCTATTTAATATCCATTCTAAAAGCTCCTTCAGTTTTAACATCAAAAAACTTAATGCTTGCTTTTTTGCAGGCAAGCAACCATTTATTTGTATAAAAGGGGCTTATTGAAGCATCAGCTACCACTTGCTTAGGTTGAAATTCGTAAAGAATTCTTTCAATATTCTTTTTGGTTTTCTGAGTTATCACTAATAAATCTACAGGCATAATAGCATCATGTTTTTGCAAGGATACGCTTGAATCTTCAATACAAATTCTCGTATCATAAAATTGAATTAAATTGTTGTATCGGAAAGTGTTCTCATTGATCAGCATGTTATTATTCAGAAATGAAACCGCGGAAATTCGACTATCGATAAGGTTATTTGATATATTCATCTTCCAAAATGATGATTGCTGATTTATCGAGCTGTCAGTTATCAAACTACATTTCGAACCATTTGTAAATGCAATTGCTGTATGATTTTTAATGCAGTAAACAGTAATATTTTTATTATCGGATATGCTTATTTTTTCTATCAGTTGTTTTGTGCTAAAGATGAAAATAAAAATAATAAGAGGTAAGATTACTTTCAGATTTCTTTTCTCAATACCAATTGCCATTATCATAATGATTATGGCTAATATAAGCGCATCGGCTACATCAAAATGTATGTTTTGTATGCTTGAAAAAGGAATAAGATTTACGTAACTTATTACATCGTTAAACCACATAAGGCATTTTGCTAAAACCGCCCCCATAAAATTGGAAATAAGACTCATAGGAGAGAAGCAAATAACAGCTATACCCATAAACATCAAAACATTGGTGTAGGGGATTGCGATGAGATTTGCAATGATAAAATAAGTAGGGAATTGGTGAAAATAAAGTAAGGTTAATGGCAAAGTAGCTAGTTGTGCGGCTATTGAAACAGCTGTAAGTTGCCATGCCATTTTAAGAATGCGATATTTTGGAGAGAATAAATTAACAATGGGTTTTTGAAAAAAAACTATTCCAATTACCGCCAGATAAGATAATTGAAAGCCTGTATCGAAAAGAAAAAACGGATTTATCAACAACAAAACAAATAGTGAAATCAGTATCGATTGATAGATAGTTGACTTTCTATCGAGTAATTCGGCAAACAAAATCATGCTAAACATAAATGCAGATCTTAAAATTGGAGGCGATAAGCCTGTTATTAATGCATAAAGCCAAATGATCAGCATTATCAAGACAATTCTGAATTTTGACCCCCTTGAAGTTTTGTTTAAAAAACTCAGCAAATAAGATAACACCATAAATATAATTCCAACATGAAGGCCCGAAACGGATAAAATATGAACTATCCCTGCACCTGAAAAGTTTCGTAAAGTTTCCTGGTCTATTTTATCCTGATATCCCAACAATAATGCTGATATCACTGCAAATTCATCGCCTTGAAGTTGATTATCTTTAAAAATACTAAGCAATTTATCTCTGGCCTTATCGGCAAACGTAAGAATACCATTTTCTGTTTCTGTAAGCTTCTTCCAGTTTGTACTTTTCACATATACTTGCTGAAATATATTGCGATTGAACAAATATTTTTGATAGTTGAACTCCCCTGGATTCGAAGGATGCGCTATGTTTTTGATATTAGAACTCAGGATAATTTCATCTCCCCTTTTTAACTGATCTGCAAGGCTGTCTTTCTTAAAATAGCACATTAGCCTTCCGCTACATTTGATCCATTTGTTGTCGTGCAATATAGCTTTCAGGCCAAGGATGGCTTTTATAGAGTTAGGCTTCTCTGAAACAGGCTCACTAAGAATTGCGATGATGATGTTAGATGAGTCGATATATTTCTTAAAGTGATTTTCACTATATACTTCGCAATGTTGAAATGTTCTCAAAACACCTAGCGAAATAAATAATAAGCCAACAGCAATTCCTAGAAAATGATCAAGGGCATGAGGAAGAAATGAAATAGCCAAAAAAATTGCGAAGAGAATTGATATTGAAAGCAAACAAATAAGTTCGGTGTTGGCTGGTAAATTTAGATTTACCGCAACTAAAACTCCTGTGAGATAAGGAATCAAAAGCCGTAGCAATGGATATTGATGCCAGTTCATGATTTTGATTTTGCTATTTATTCAATCTATTGATGTTTTATTTAATTTTCAGTTACAAAGATACGATTTATATGTGTCAAAATCATGCAATATTTTCCTTTATTAGACAAAAAAACAATCCATTTCACATAAAATCCAGAAAATATAGATTGTTAAAAACAAAACCTTAATTTAGTTTTAACATGAATATAAATCTAAAATCATTTTACAACAATTTGAATTATTAGGACTTACGCTAATATCTTATTCGGCAAATTTTATAACTAAAGGAAAGAAATTCATCTCTCACGCAAAGCGAATTCAATAATTAGGGCATTTCCTAACGTCTTTAGGAGCAGTCCTAACATTCTTAGGACCTTTCCTAATACAATTAGGAGCAATGCTAATTAAATTAGGAGCAATCCCACCAAACTTGCGTTAATGCTAATAGAATTTGTGTTAACGCTAAGAGAATTTGTGTTAACACCGCATACGTGATTTCTTTCCTAATTGAATTTGCGTTAACACAAACATTGTTGGCATTCGTCCTAAGGATGTTAGGAAAGGCAATATTTTTTGACGTAAAAAAAGAAAATCTCATGGGAAGCCGCATATCTTTTCAAGGAATTGCAACAAGGCTATTGGCTGAATATTTAAAATGTACTATAAACCGTCCTACAACATAAAATTCAATGCTAAATGATTTGGGTGATTTCTAGCTCATGAAAACATCACAATTTCAGCAAAAAAAGAATTAATATTACTATTTTTTGGGAGTCGTGCCTTTTTTATTCTTATTATCTACAGGCTTGACATTTCTTACTGCATTGGTATCTATTTCATAGCCTTTCGAAAAAGTCTTTTGCTCAATTATTTTCCCTTCTTCGTTATAATAAATCCAGACACCTTCCTGCATATCGTTCACGAGGTCACCTTTGCATCTCATATAGCCTTTCGAATGATAATAACGCCATTCGCCCTGCTTTTTGCCATGAATATAAGAACCTTCCGATTTCTTTTCGCCATTTACCGAATAATAGGTTATCCATTCGCCGGTTCTTCTGCCATTCAAATAAGCGCCCTCAGCTTTCACCTGACCTGCAACAAAATAGCTTCGATATTCCCCATCCAGTTTTCCATTGAAATAATTGGATTCTTCAATTTGCGTTCCTGTTCCGGCATGATATCTGCGGGCTACCCCATGTCGAACATCATTTAAATAAGTAACCTCATAAACCAAAACTTTATTATAATTCAGATATTTCCAGTTTCCTTGCTTTCTGCCCAATTCATCTTTCTGATTTTCGCCTTTTGCAATTTTGTTTCTTGGGGCTTTATTTTCTGAATATTTCGATTGATTTCCACTGTTTTTTTGGGCAAAGCTATTCGGAATAAATACAAATGCATTCATTAATAGCAATAGGGATATTCGATAAAATACAACTGTTTTCACTTAAATTATTTTACACAAAATTAATCGTTTTTTAGTTTCTTCCCGAATTATTTAATATTTCGAAAGAAATTTTTAATGTTTCTCCCTTTTCATCCACTAAAGTAAGGGTATGAAAACCTTTTTTCGGAGATATTTCCATTTGATGATAAAGCTTGGTACTACCTATAAAAGTATTGTCAAGATGCCAATAAACAGTAAGATTTGGATTTCGATGTGCCAATTTAAAAACTGCACTTCCTTGCTTTCCGTCAATATCAACTGGGATGTATATTTTGCTATTACTATGTGGGTAAATCATATCCATCGACTTTTGTTCACTTGAAGTCAAACAATCATTTCTGAAGGGAGGAAGGGTTTTATAAAAAGGATTTTTATTTTGAAAATACCATTCCATTACCGGGGGGAGCACAAACCATGAAGTATGAATCATATTTTCGATGGCTTCGCAATTTGAATTCACCTGCCACTGTTCAGTTTTATCGAGATGCACCCATTGATGATAAGGACAAACCGCGGTGCGTAAACCAATTTTCGAAACCCAAATGGTATCAATTTCATTACATATAGAAGAAACCCTATAACCACTATGCTTGCAAACCGGCACTTTAACCATCTCATCAATGGGTTGTTGAAACCATTCTGTTGGAGGAAGCGATTTAAAAATATCGAATAAAATTGGTGCCGCACAATCAATTCCTGTTAAACCAGGTCGCCCCTCCCCTGATGCATTACCTACCCAAACACCTACCACATATTGAGGAGTTATACCAATAGACCATGCATCTCGATTTCCAAAACTTGTACCTGTTTTCCATGCAATTTTTGATGAAGAAGAAAATTGTTGCCAGAAAGCTTCTTCATCAGGACGTGCAACATCAACCATTGCCTGAAACATCAACCAAATATTTGAAGCACTCAACAAAGAATGATTCTCTAAAACGTACTTTTCCTCTATATTCGGTGTGTTTAGATATGTCAAAGGATGAATATCGGTTTGAATATATTTCCCATTAAATTGAGAATAATGATTGAGAATTCTTCCCAAGGAAGCATACACCCCCACCAAATCCCAAAGGTCTGCTTCAGCTCCTCCTAAAATTAAAGATAAGCCATAATGACCCGATGGCTTTGTCATTGAAGTAACTCCCAACTTCTTTAACACTGAATGAAACTGTTCGAAACCATAAGTTTGAAGCATCTTCACTGCAGGGATGTTTAATGATCTTGCTAATGCTTTTTTTGCCGGGACAGCCCCATCATAAGTTAAACTATAGTTTTCGGGCATGAATCCTCCTATTTGCATAGGAATATCAGGGATTAATGTAGTAGGAAGAATCAAACCATCATTTAACATAGCACAATATAAAAAGGGTTTTAATATACTGCCTGTACTTCTAGGAGATACAATTACATCAACCTGATTGCCATTAGACTTATTAGAACCCTCTTCAATATTTCCAACATAAGCAAGAACTTTACCCGAATTTACACTGACCACAATTGCTGCTACATTATTAACACCATTAGCAGAAAGTGCTCTGTGATGGCTAAGCAGAATTTCATTAACTTTTTCCTGAAGATGAACAGAAAGAGTGGTATTTATTTTTTTTTCTGCATTACCCTCCATAACAGCCCTTTCAAGCAAATGAGGAGCAAACTGAGGCAAAGGAAATGGTTTTTCAGGCAAAGGTTCGTTTTTTGAGAGTTCTAAAGTGTTTTCATCAATAATTCCTCTCATAAAAAGCTTATCGAGTAAACGATTTCTTTTATTTAAAAGCTTAATTTGGTTCTTCCCAGGATAAATAAGAGAAGGACTATTGGGTAAAACAGCAAGTGTTGCACTCTCAGCCCAGCTTAAATGTTCAGGATTGACCCCAAAATAGCGCCATGATGCGGCATCAAGACCTACTACATTGCTGCCAAAAGGAGCATGAGAAGCATAAAGAGTTAAAATATCTTCTTTGCTATGAGTAATTTCGAGGCGAAGGGCCAAAAACATTTCGTAAAACTTCTCAAGAAAACTTCTGTCAGGGTTTTTACGCGCTAATCTAATGACTTGCATCGTAAGAGTGCTTCCACCACTGACGATTCTTCCTTCTTTAATATTCTGATATAATGCCCTAGCAGTTGATACAGGGTTGATTCCTGGATGATAATAAAAATGCTGATCCTCAAATGCTATTACCGATTCCTTAAACTTATAGGGGAGTTTAGAACCCTCTGGGAAACGCCACTGACCGTCTTTTGAAATCTTAGCTCCCAATAATTCTCCATCCTTATCAAGCAACACACTCGAATATGGGTCGTGGAACAAAGGATGGGGAAGGATGAAATATAAAAACACTGTAAAGACAATTCCGGGTAAATACCAGCAGTATTTACCCAGAAATTGAATTATTTTCTTCTTCAGAACTTTAATTGCAAAGCTGCCATCGGAAATATTTATTTCGATTGACTTACCTCTATCCATTTGCCTGGAAAACGCGCATTAACTGAATTGTCGTACATTGCTTCACAATAAATTGTTGGAAGGTAGAATTTACCTAAGTAACTTGAGTTCAGCATAATTTTGAAGGTCTTCGATTGGTTAGGATTCAGGTCGAAATAAGTATAAACCCTATCATCGCGTACATCCTGATAAGTAAATCCATTGGAAGTGGCTACATCTTTTGCCAATTCACTCATGCGAGCATTAAAGATTTCCCAACCGGAAGGGAAAATCTGGCTTAAAGCCAACTGACGGTAGATTCCTTTGCTCCCAGGGTTACTGATAACAACTTCTGCAATAAAATTAGTTCCTTGAACTATATTGTCAGGATTAATTTTCTGATTACTCATCGATTTATAGTTAACTGTAAGATTCAGATTATTTTGCGAAGCACTATTATCGCCCTTGGCAGGAATTCCCTGCAGGATAATACGAGCATATAATATATTCTTACCATTATTATTTAATACAACTTTGCCTTTTCCTACAGGAATAGTTAAATCTTCGCGAAAAATGGATTTGGTGGTAGTTTTCTGCTGAAGTGCACCCTTATTATTACTGTAGGAAACATTGATTCCACTTCCGTTAATCCCTCCAGTAAACTTGCTTATTGCCAATAAAGCATAGGCAGTGCTTTGTGTACTGTACCAATCATTCTTGCTAAGTTGTGATGAGAGTTCTTTAACTAATGGCGCTGCCTTTACTTTTTGTTCCATCAAACAAAGAGTTTCAATTATCATTGCCTTATCTCTGACATCAGAACCATAAGTAAAGTACATTTCCCTATAAGGTTTGATGAAGGTTGTGGCAGTTGAAATGAGTCGTTTTGCAACTTCAGGTTTGCCTGCTATTTGGTAGGCAGCTGCTAAACGCCATCGGGCAGCAAGGGATAAAGCCTTATATTCAAGCAATTTATTCATAGCACCCATTTCAGGAGACTTGGCAAGAGCAAGGGTATATAAACGATACGACTGAACAAGGTCGTCGTTATAATAAGTAGCATTGACAGACCATGAAACGGCTTTTTGTTTCTGATATTTTTTCCAGTTGGCAACGAAACCAAATGGCAAAGCATAGCCTTTAAGTTCGGCTTCGAGCATGAAATGACCTGCGTAATTGCTTCCCCAATCATCGGCATATTGTGCACCCTGCCAATATCCTAATCCACCATTGCCAAGTTGGAAAAGCTTAATACGTTGTATTCCTGCTTTAATATTTTGCTCTGTTCTAAGCTTTTGATTCTGATTTAAATCTAAAACACTGCTTAAATAAAGCTGTGGAAATACGGAAGAAGTTGTTTGCTCGATGCATCCGTGAGGATATTCCATTAAATAACTTAAGCGACTTTCTAAATTTAAAGGAGGAATTGAAGAAATTTCCAAAACAGCCTTATTGGTACCCGTCATTCCTATTGGGGCATAAGTAGTATTCCATGTTTTACCGGCCTGAATTACAGTCTCAATAATATCGGTAACCTTTGGATTTGGGTTACGTACATCTATTTCTATGTTATGGGTTGCTGTTTCGTTTCCAGATATGGCAATAATTTTAACCCTACCTATTCCAATGGCTTCTTTCACCTTTAGTTCGAAGAAAAGCATTTCATCACCAGGTTTTTTAAAGCTGATTTGTTGTGAAGTTTTGCCAACAGAGGTGAACATATTGTCGGGAACAATCTGAACACTTACATTTTTGATGTTTTTCTCCATTGCAAAAACGCTAACAGGGAGTTTAACCGTTTCGCCAGGGCCCAAAACTCTGGGAAGGGTGCCTAAAACCATTAAAGGTTTACGCACAGCTACGGTTTTCTCTGTTGAACCATAGGCAGCATTCTCGCCAGCAACCACCATCACCCTAACAGAGCCAATATACTGAGGCATTTTAAAAGTATGGGTCTTCGATTGGCCTTTTCCCAAGCTGAAAGGACCTAGAAACTTTACCATAGGAACAAAACGATTGGCTTTTAAATTCCCTTTACCATCGCCTTCTCCATCGCCTCCTATAGAAAGTATTCTTTGCAACTCTCCGCTAAAGGCTCCCATAACCAAATCAAATATATCCCATGTTTTAATTCCTAAAGCTTCCTTTGCATAAAAAACTGACCATGGGTCGGGGGTTTTATATCGGGTGAGGTCGAGCAAACCTTCGTCGACAACAGCCAGGGTATAAGTCATAGCTTTACCCGTTTCTTCTTTAACGGTGATAGATGCATTCTGTTCAGGAAGGAGCACATCTTTCATGATGATAGTGGGTTTCAGATGGGTGTTGGGGTCTTCGACAGCGATGGGGATGACTCCATACATTCGCACAGGCAAATCATTAATCGCTTGCGAATGAGGTTGAATAAGGGTAATGTAGGCAAAACAGTTGGGAGCCATTTCGGCAGATACTTTAAATTCTATTTCGGTGTTTTTATCACTAGTAGCAACCCAATGCGATTCTAAAACTCTTGTCCCCGATTCGATGGTGAGCAATGCCCTACCTCCCGAAGAGGATGGAATCGATAACTTAACTTTATCGCCTACTAAATATTTCTCTTTATCAGCCGTGAAACTTAACATAGTTGCTTCTTGTTTCTCGTCGCCTGAACCCCGCGAATAGCCAGGCCAGTCGGCATAGATGATTTTTCCGGTGACATGCCCCGAAGCCAAGTCGGTGACCTTTAAGAAATACCTGCCCCATTCATCGCGACTTGCTTGGAAGGGAAAAACTGCCCTACCATTATTGGACTTGACAGTTGCCGAGTCGATTAATCGGCTGTAGGAAGAAGATACATAGTCGGCAGATGAGCTTTCGCCTGAATCGTCCCACCACCATCGCCATTCAAGCTTATAAACCTGAACTTTTAAAGTGTTGGAGGGGATAGTATTGCCGTTGGCATCGAGGTTAACCAAATTCATGTTATAAACCTTGTCGGTATAAAGCATGCGGTCGTTGCCATCGTTTTTCGGAACAGCTATTCCCACATAGGATTGAAAAGGATAATAGGGTAAAGAAAAGCGATCGACGCTGAATTCTCCCCCATCCTCATAAACCATAGTTTCGAAATTGGCTTTAAGAACCCCGGGGGCTACGGAAGATATGTTTATTTTGGGGGTAAAAGTAATTCTCCCGTTTTCATCCAGGTTTTCATTTAAAATATTTATCGATTCGCTTTTAAAACCCGAGGAAGGGTTGTCGAAAACATAGTCGGGATATTTTTTGAAAGTGGTGGATGATTTGGTTAGTGTAAGATAGATGCTGGTTGTTAAATTTTTGGCCGTGGCACCCGTCAACCACTTTACATCAAGGGTTGCGGGCGGAATTTTATCTTTCACAAGCTTATCGGTATTGAAGTTTAAGCTTAACTTAAGGCGGTTAGGCTTTACGGTTTCAATTTTAATCGTCTTTTGAAATTCGACGCCACCTACTTTAACTTTGGCTATCCAGTTTCCGGTGGGGGCACTGCGGTCGGTATTGGTGCGGAAGTCGTAGAAACCATTCACCGAGGAGGTTTTAATAATATGACGTACAATTTGCCCGCTGGGATTGGTCAACGTAAAGGTCACAGGGTGGGTTTCGGGCAAGGTCTTGAGTTTATCTTCTAATATAAAGGTAAGGTAAAGAGAATCGCCGGGGCGCCAAACCCCTCTTTCTCCATAAATAAAACCTTTAATCCCTTTTTGAACCACTTCGCCTCCAACTTCAAACATGCTGAGCGACAAAGCACCTCCTTCGGCAAGCTTCAGATAGGCTCTTTGCTTATCTTTCTTGGCGATAAGCATAAAAGGTTTTCTATTGAGCTTAGCCACAACCATTCCATCGGCATCGGTTTGTGAGGTTGAGAGCAATTGTTGTTGAAAATCATAAAACTCTACGGTGGCACCCGATATGGGCTTGGTGGTTATTAGGTCGGTAACATAAGCGTTAAAGGTCCCGGCGGTACTTCCTTTGGCAATAATTCCAAGGTCGGAGGCCAAAACGTTTTTAACGATGAACTTATTATTATAATAGGTGCCTTTGCAGGGGTTTTCGCGATCTTCCCAGCGGTAATAGTAATAACCTTCGCCGTCATATTCATCATCATAATAATCGTTATAATAATAATCGCTGCCATCTTCGTTTTCATTAATAGCTTCCCAGGTGGTGAGTTCGGGTTCGTCGGTTGAAGCTTCGCCTCCTTCGCAAGGATAGGTTGAATATTTCTTCTTAAAGCTGATGCGTATTGAATAAATGGCGCCAGGCTCGGGTTTAATAAGTTCTGATAGGTCGAGAGTGAATTTATTCCATTTGTTATAATCGGCAAGCTTGGTAAGAGGGATGCTTTTCTTCATCACAACTTTTCCAACCCGGGTTAATTCGCTTTGACCATTATAGTCATTTACCTGAAAGAACTGAAGAATGTTGCTTTCATAAATCTTCATTATTTTGATGTCGATAGCATTAAGATTTACTGCCTCGAAAGGAAGTAGCATGCCATTTGAACTGGGCATTATATTGCCCGATCCCACAAAACGGACATTCGGTTTGGTGTTATCGAAACGGATATCTTTGGTGAGGGTGGTATTGAGGCTCACTCCTGCCGATGATTTTAGCGATGGCTCGATGGTAAGCAGTTGATTGTTGGCCGGAAACTCGCTGAAATAGATTTTAAGTTCATTATCTTCAATCACATAACGAAGATCGATTTTCGAACCCAATTTTATTAGCCCGTCAAGATTTTGATCGCTTAGCAAAGGGTTGCTAAACTGAACCAAAACATAAGGTTCCGATGCATTAACCACGCGATGATCCTGATACGAAAAATCGCCTAAGGGCGCAATGTCAACATCCTTTTGGTCTGCTTGTGATGCATCAATAACATTGCCGTCCCACTTGAGGTTAACAAAAGTTTTGCTGTTTCCTCTCATCACCGAGTCGACCTGAAAAAAGTGCATTAGCTTTTTGGCGTCGTGCATCCATGTAACAGGCAATCGTTTGCCATCCTGAGTAGCCATAAGCATATTGTTAAACTTAGCATCCTCGGCAACATCGGCGGTTTTCACATATCCATACAATCTTTCGCGACTTAAATCGGTTTGAGAATAGGCTTTATGATTTTCGACCCTGAAATCGAAGTCTTGTTGCATGGTTTGAAACTGAAACTCCATGGTTTTAAGCGAATCGGGCACCTTCATTAGTTTAGAAAGATAAAATTTAACATCGTAGAACTGCTTGGCAGGCAGCACAACTTCGGGTTTAAACTCAATAGTGCGTGCATCTAGCCAAAAAGCCTTGCCACGAATGGCGGGAGAAAAGGCAAATAATTCCTTGTCGACAGGAGTGTTAAACATAGTGGTGTCGACAAAATCTTCATTCAATCTAATTTTAACGGAAGCATGAGTTGAAACAACTCCCGAGGTGAATCCTTGTACGTATTGCTTAAAGGCAGGATTAACTCTTTTAAACACGTGCTTATTGCCTGTGATGGCATAAATGATGACGACCGATAGCAAAGCTGCTACCACCAACGAAAGAATGACGATTGACCTTTTTTTCATGGTGCTAAAATTTAAGGGTTTACCAATGATTATTTTGTTTGTTAAATGTGGTTTTGAAAACGCAAATGTATACAGATTGTTCGCTCGTTATGCGATTTTTTTCTTTTTTTTATTAACCTCATTCCACCAAGCTCATACTGCTAATTATTAACAAGTTAGGCAAGGGTTTAATTGCCCAATATTAATCATGATGGAGCATTTGAACTAAGTGATGCTTTAAATTGTTTAATTTTGTAAGATAAAAACACGAACTCCCACTTAGGCGAAAATAATTTCCATTAAAAATACACGCATTATGAAATATTATTTCAATAAAATATTAAAGACAAAAGACTTTGAAAAGGCTATCGAGCAAGTAAAAGAGGAGCTTTCGAAAGAAGGATTTGGGGTGTTAACCGAAATAGATGTGAAAGAAACGCTTAAAAAGAAGATTGATGCCGACTTTAAGAAGTATAGAATACTGGGAGCCTGCAATCCACATTTTGCATTCAAATCATTACAAAAGGAGGATAAGATAGGTGTTTTTCTGCCCTGCAACGTAATTGTTGAAGAACATGATAACGGCGAAATAGAGGTTAGTGCAGTCGATCCAATTGCCTCCATGATGTCGGTTGCTAACGAATCGTTGGGCGAAATTGCCACCGAAGTTCAACAAAAACTTAAACGAGTAATCGAAAATCTAATCTAAGAAAAGCCTTTGCTTTAGGTAAGAATGTTTTACAAATAAATTACAATCAAGTTGAAGATGAAATTGCTTTTTTATTCAACTCAAGCTTAAATAAGCAATATCCGGCATCTGATTTCTTCATATTAAATACGACATACAGCCATTTCGACCCCTTTTTTACTTATGTTTTTTGGCAAGAAGGAAGGAAGGCATTTCAATTTGCTATAAGCTGAATTTCCAATAAGGATTTCACGCGTAAAATTGACCATCTGAAATTTTCAGACACCGATTTCATGCGTGAAATTGATCCTGTAAATTTTTTAAGCTTCGATTTCATGCGTGATATATACGTTGGTAAATTTCCCAATGGGGCTAGCACTCGTGAAATATGCAATCGGAAAATTCCGATTGGGGCTAGCACTCGTGAAATATGCAATCGGAAAATTCCGATTGGGGCTAGCACGAGTGAAATATGCAATCGGAAATTTCCCAATGGGACTAGCATGAGTGAAATATGCAATCGGAAATTTCCCAATGGGGCTAGCATGAGTGATATATACAATCGGAAATTTCCCAATGGGGCTAGCACTCGTGAAATATGCAATCGGAAATTTCCCAATGGGGCTGGCACGAGTGAAATTGACCCTTTAAAATTTTTCGGGATGGATTTTACGCGTGAAATTGCCTTTTGTAAATTTACTGTTAATTCCCTATCACTTTAAAAATTCAAACGTAGTTAGTATAATGTTTAAAATAATTTTTATGATTGAATAGCTTCTATTTTCGAAAGCGAAATCACCTATTAATGTTCTACTTTCAACATTTCGATAAACTATGGGTTTAAAGTTATAAGCTATAACAATAAAACCTTATTGCTGAATACAGTAGGCAGCCTTATTGATTTTTGGAAATTCCGATTTACCAACTGCAAATTGATAAGGTTGGCCCGCCACATTCACCTTAATATTGGTCACTTTCATGCTTTCGAGCTTGCTTAAGTCGGCAGCAGTCAGTTTATATTCGGTGTTATAATAGGAAATGATGGCAGCAGTATAGGAGGTAGCATAGGCCTGGGCCGTAGGGCTTGCATCTTTTGCCGAAGTGAGGGTCAAAATTTCACCATTCTCGAACTTAAACTGAAACTCCTCCCCTGTTTTTAAACTTTCAACTTTACTACCATTAATTTTAATGGTCATAGCTAACTTAATTTCTGCATCACTCTTGCTAAAAGCAATCACAATATTGCCATAATACAAGGGAATGTTGATAGTTTTGATGATTTTTCCAGTAAATTCATCGGTTTTGTTCACATCATACTTACATTTAATTTTTTCGGTCTTTTGAGCATAGCCCATTTGACTCAAAATTAGCAAAACAAATGTTGCAAGCACGCTGATTTTGAAGTTTTTCATGTTAAAGTTGTTTGAAGTTATGGTTTAAATATTAAGTCGTAAAATTATATTTAAATCAGCTTCAAAAACCCTTTCCTGAAAAATATTTTAAAATAAATGGAAGCTCCAAAAAGCTGAGGAATAAAAAAGGCTGGAGAATTAATTTTCTTCAGCCATTTTGCACAATTCCTGAGTGGTTTTCCAATTTCTGGTAGTTGCCACAACTTTCAGTTTATATTCGAAAAAACTGTTATTTAGTTTTGTATTTCCATAGCCATTAGGGCAATAAAGATAGATAACCTTATCAGATAAAATAAATTCTTCGGGAGTAAACTGCCCATGAAGCTTGTCTAAATCCACTTGTAGGGGTTTAGTGGTTAAAAAACTCACGTGAAGCAAATCGGGGGAAATTTCAGTCCTGTTTACGAAAGGATTATTTTCGATTATCCTCTTTAATTCGCTGCATTCTAAAACGATAATTGGCACATCGAGGCCAAAAACTTCCGAAATTTTGTCCTTAATTTTCTTTTCCAATTCAACAAGGTCTGTTGTTGTGTCCCTAAAAACCACATTCCCACTCTGAATGTAGGTTTGAACATGGCTAAAACCCAGTTCCTCATACAATTGCCTTAACGCATCCATCTTAATCATTTTGTGTCCACTTACGTTGATGCCTCTTAAGATGGAAATATAACTTGTTGTCATGTATATAGTTTAAATATGGTGTAAATATAAGCAATTTATCAATCCACCCTTAAAAAAAACTTCAAACATGCATATATCTTACCAATAAGAGTTGATTTATGGGCGTAAATCCTTGCCCACTACTTTTAGAAGCCTTGCCATAAGGCCAAAATCATTACTTCCTCCTAACGCACAAGAGGCTTGTTCTGAATTATTTTAAAAAATTATTTGCTGGAAAATGAGGCAATAATTTTCAGATAAAAGAATATAGAACGAAGGTATAAAATATTTTCCTAACTTTGTAAAATATCTAACTATGTCAAAATTATCAAAACTGAGATAAAACCTTTAACAATGATGAACTAAATCGTTCTGATGGAAGAAAATAAAAACACCATATTGATCATCGAAGATGATCCAGGTTTAAATGAACTTATAGGCGAAAAGATTGAAGATTTGGGCTATAAAGCCATCTGTGTTCAAACAGCAAATTGCGCTCTCGATTGCTTAAGTAAGCATACCCCTTTCATGATGATTTTAGACTATCGTCTTCCCGACATGTATGGAAATGAGTTCATTGCAGAAGTAAAAAACAAAGGATACACCTTACCTCCTTTTATTGTATCCACTGGTCAGGGCGACGAAAGAACAGCCGTTGCCATGATGAAGCTGGGTGCAAAAGATTACATAATAAAAGACGGTCATCTACTCGACACTATTTCTATTGTCATCATTAAGCTTGCTCGCGAAATCGAAAGTGAAAATAAATTAAGGCGTGCAGAGACAGCTTTAGAGGAAAACAGATTAATGCTTTCCAAATTAACCGATCGCGCACCAGGTGTTATTTATCAATACAAACAAAACACCGACGGACATTCTTATTTTCCTTATTCCAGTTCAGGAATGTTCGATATGTTAGAAATTACCCCCGAAGAAGTTAAAGAAGATGCAACTCCAATGTTTGGAAGATTACATCCCGAAGATAAAATCAGGGTTCACGAATTAATTAGGGAATCTGCAACAACACTTCAACATTTATATGTAGAGTTTCGCGTAATACTTCCAGCCCAAGGCATGTGTTGGCGCTATTGCGATGCCCTTCCCGAACGCACAGAAGATGGTGGCACCCTTTGGTATGGAATTATCTCCGATATTTCAGCTCGTAAAGAAGCTGAAGAAACAATTCAAAAGCTTGGAAAACACTATCAGGCATTAATTGAAAATGCACCTGATGGAATTGTCCTTATTAATCCCGAAGCTGAATTTATATACGCAAGTCCTTCTGCCAGAAAAATATTTGGATATAATTTAGATGAAGAAATTAACCAGGATCCTTCTAAGTTTACACATCCTGACGACTTAAATTTTGTGTTATCAATCTTGAGTCGATTAATAGCAGAACCTTCTTTTGTCCCCACTATTCAGTATCGTTTTTTACATAAAAACGGAGAATGGAAATGGATAGAAAGCACATTTAGTAATTTACTTAACGACACAAGTGTTCAAGCAATTGTTATTAATTTCCGCGATATTACTGAACGCAGATTGGTGGAAGAAAAATTCAGAAAACTTTCAACAGCTGTAGAACATAGCGGAGCTTCAATTATCATTACCGATAAAAACGGTATCATTGAATATGTTAATCCTAAACATACAGAGAAATCGGGTTATTCATTCGAGGAATCAATAGGGAAAAACCCTCGTATTTTAAAATCAGAAGTTACCACAAAAGAAAAATATGCTGATTTATGGAAAACCATATCATCAGGGGAAGTTTGGTATGGTGAGTTATGTAATTTAAATATAAAAGGGGAACAATATTGGGAATCAGCATCCATTTCTCCAATCTTTAACGAAGTTAGGGAAATTACACATTATGTTGCCATCAAAGAAGATATTTCTGAGCAAAAACGAATTCTTGGTCAGTTGATCGCAAGTGAAGAAAAGTACCGTACAATTTTTAATAATGTACAGGATGTTTTCTACAAAATAGATCTTAAAGGAAATTTCATCGACGTAAGTCCTTCGGTTAGTTATTTCACAGAAATTAAAAGGGAAGATTTAATTGGCACATCAGTATTCAACCTTTATAACAACATTGAAGACAGGGACATATTCCTTAATTCCTTAAATAAATACGGAGAACTTAGAGATTATGAATTAACAATCAAGACTCAAACAGCTAAACTTTTTCATACTTCAATAAATGCCCGTTTAATATTCGACAATGAAGGTAAACCAAACCATATTGACGGCGCTATACGTGATGTTTCAAAAAGAAAATTGGCAGAAGAGGCTCTGGCACTGCATGATCAATTATTATCTAAACTCAACCAGTTTTCAATTGAATTATCGATGATATCTAACGAAGATAGCTTCGAACTACTCATTGCAAAAAGAATAAAAGAAATATCTGGAGCTGAAGTAACCATATTCTCAGAATTTAATCCCTTAAAAAGAACATTAACTACAGAACATATAGTTGTAGATGCAACTATGCGCGAGGATGTACTGAATCTTCTTGGCAAGCAATTGAAAGATACGACTACGGTTATTAACGACACCATTTACCAAAGAATAAATAAAAACATCATAGGCATTCAATCAAGTTTACATGAAGCAAGCTTCGGTGCCATTTCTCGTTCATCGGGAGCAGCTATCCAGAAATTACTCAAAGTTGATCGATTTATAGGAATTGCTTATCTTATTGAAGGGGAATTATATGGAACTTCTTTATTAGGAATGAGGAAAGACCAAGCTGATCCGCCAATGGAAATACTAGAAAACTTTATTCATTTATCGGCTCTATTTATTCGCAGGAAGCGCGCAGAAATTGAGCTAACATATTCCTATGAAAAACTCCGTCTGTTAACACAACACATTGAAGAGGTTCGGGAAAATGAAAGAATTGCCATTTCAAGAGAGCTGCATGACGATTTAGGGCAATCTCTTACCGCTGTCAAAATGGATTTGAGCTCAATTAAACATTCAGTTACTGACAATGAAGTATTATCGAAAATTATAAAAGTAACAGAATTAGTGAGTGATACCATTAAAACAGTTCAACGACTAACAGCTCAACTGAGACCACAAATAATTGAAGACCTTGGTCTTGAAGCAGCCATTCAATGGTACACAAAAGATTTCGCAAAAAGATCAGAAATAGAAATTAATCTCAATATTGCTTCTAAAATAGACATTTCTCCTGATATTTCACTTGTTGTTTTTAGAATCATTCAGGAATCACTAACAAATGTTGCTCGGCATGCAGCTGCATCACATGTTGAAATTAAGCTAAGAAAAACCAATAATCAATTAAAATTACAAATAACTGATAATGGAATTGGAATTTCTGAAAAAAACTTAAAAGCTAAAGATTCTTTTGGCCTAATTAGCATGACTGAAAGGGCTGCTTCTTTAGGAGGAGAATTACATATTGGCAAGGGAAATGAATGTGGAACAATATTACAACTTTTATTACCTTTAAATTTAAAATAATTATGGATATACTAATTTGTGATGATCACAAAATCGTCAGAGATGGTCTCAGACAAATATTAAACCAACTACCCGGAAATATAACTATCACGGATGTATCGAATGGCAAAGATGCACTTGACCTTTTATCATATAGCATTTTCGATATAGTTTTAATGGATATTTCGCTGCCTGACAAGAGTGGCTTGGAGGTACTTCAATTAATTAAAGAAAACTATCCAACAACAAATGTGATGATACTAAGCATGCATGATCAGGAACAATACACCATACGCGCCATAAAACATGGAGCTTCTGGGTATTTGACAAAAGATACCGATTCTGGGGAATTGCTTGATGCAGTAACCAGAGTTGCAAAGGGTGGTAGTTACTTTTCACATTCACTTGCTGAAACCATGGCTCGTCATCTTGACAAGAACACTCATGATCAATCTCATAAAGCTCTTTCAATAAGAGAATTCGAAATTCTAATAAAACTTGCTAACGGCAAGTCTTTGTTAGAAATTGGTGCTGAGCTAAGAATTTCTCATAAAACCGTCAGCACTTATCGCAAGCGCATTATGATTAAAATGGAATTTACATCCAATTCAGAAATAACAAAATACTGTTTGGAAAACAGTTTAATTTAAACAAGTAAAAAAGCACAAAAATAAATTTGTACTAGGATAACATTAGCTTGTTATTTATCACGTAATGAGTAAGCTCAACATTACTGCTGAAATCCATTTTCTTAAAGATTCGAGTGCGGAAAGTGAAAATGGAATTAATACTCAACCCTAACTCGATAGCAATATCTTTCACTTTTTTACCTGCAGCAATCATTCTCATAATTTCAATTTCCCTGTTAGAGAGCTTATCATGAGGCCTTTGATTTGGCTCCTGTACAATTTCAAAAGCTAAATGCTCAGCTAAAGCATTGCTTAGGTACCTTCCCTTGGTATGAATTCTTCTAATGGCTTCTGCTAATTCCTCAATAACAACATCTTTTGAAAGATAACCAGAAGCACCTGCCTTAAGAGCACGTAATGCAAATTGATCTTCAGCATGTATGCTTAATATCAGAATCTGAAGTTTAGGTTTTAATTTTCTCATTTTTGCGATTAACTCAAGCCCGCTTATGCCAGGCATGGTCATATCCAATATTAGAACATCAAGGGAGACATCTTTTATTGCTTCAAGTGCCTGTGCTCCATTCTGAGCTTCCCCAACTATAATCATATCCTTTTCTTCTTTTAAAATCATCTTTAATCCTTTTCGGATAATTTCATGATCGTCAACAATAAACAATTTAATCATATGTTTTTTTTTCAGGTTTAATGAACGGCGAAAATATACTTTTATTTTAAACTACCGACAAAGTATGCAAATTAATTTAAATATGGGATTTCAATTTTCAATTTTGTCCCCTTTCCAATACTACTTGAAATGTCAAATTCCCCTTCAAGCATCGAAACTCTTTCTTTAATTCCGAGTATTCCAAAAGATTTTGGTTTGGCTTTTTGTTCACTCTTATATCCTACTCCATTATCAGAAATTTCGAGTCGAAATATTTTTTTAATAACCTGAATGTGAACTTCTACTCTTGAGGCCTTTGCATGGCGCACAACATTAGAAAGTGCTTCCTGAAATATCCTGAAAAGGGCAATTGATTTTTGTGAGTTTACAGAAAGCTTCTCTAAATCACAAATCACAACACATTCAATTTTGTATCTTTTTTCGAATTCTACTGCATAAATATTCACGGCTTCAATAAATTCAAATTTCTCATTTTCCTCTGATCGAAGGTCAATCATTATTTTTCGGGTTGTTTTGATTGTTTGGTCGACCAAAGTCATCAGATGCTCAATATTTGGCAACAAATTCTCAGGAGTAGATTTCTCATCCCCTTTTATCACTTTTTGTTTAATCATGCCTACTTCAAATCGAATGGCTATCAATATTTGGCCCATTTCATCGTGTATTTCGCGGGCTAATGAAATGCGATCTTCTTCTCTTAGATTTTGAAGATGTGATGTGTATTTTTTTAATTGTTCCTGAGAGCTTCGCAAGGCTTCTTCAATTAATTTTCGCTCAGTAATGTCATTAATACTGGAAAGAATACAAGGAGTACCATTCAAATAAATTACTTGCGCAGAAAACAAACCTGTCATTATTTCACCATTCTTTTTTCTGAATAAAAATTCTTTTAAAGATACACTCTTTCCTTTAAGAAGTTGAGCAACAACCAACTCTCTATCTTTAATATTTACCCAAAGATTTATTCCAATTATTGTGGCAGTAAGTGATTCTTCAAGGGTATATCCTGTTATTGTGGTAAAAGCATCATTCACTTCAATGATTTTTCCGGTTTCGGGATGAGTAATTAGAATTGCATAGGGAGATGTTTGAAAAGCTTTTGAATATCTCTCTTCACTTTCCTGAAGGGCTTCATCAACCAATTTACGATAAGTAACATCCCTGAAGTTAATTACTATAGCTTCTATATTTTTATCAGAAAGCATATTGGTAAATGTGCATACAACCCATCTCCAATTTTTGTTATTATCTGCAAAACGAAAAGTAAGGGTTGGGATGAAGGAAGGATCTTCATTCAGATGTTTTAAATTAACCAACACCATTTCCAAATCATCGGGATGAACAGAATCTCTCGGTTGTTCAATGACGAAATCATTGTCAATAAAACCAAACATTTTTAAGGCCGAAGGATTTATAAATCTTAAATGTTTATCGGCATTCATTAGTGCGATTCCATCGGGAGCTTTATGAATTAAAGCCTGATAATGTTTTCCTATCTTTACAGCCCTTTCTTCAGATAATTTCCTATCTGTAATGTCAATTGAAGTAGTGATGATTCTCTTTTGACCGCTTGGGAAGGTGATGGCTGTTTCTTTTAATATAAAATAACATGGAGAACCATCATCTCGCTTATTGACAACTTCATGTTCCAGATTTTCTCCTTGAAGTAGTCGTTTTATATTTTCAGAAACCTGATTAGAGCCATCTGTTGATGTTAACAATTGCAATTTACTTCCAATTAATTTATTGTAAGGAATTAGAGTTGTTTTTGACACTTCATTATTTGCATCTATTATTATGCCATTTTCATCGGAAACGATAACTCCTGAGGGAGATGTATTAAAGAGCGTTTTATAACGTAGTTCACTTTCAGTTAATGCATCTAATATTAATTTGCGATCAGTTACATCATCGAATGTTGCAAATACATTTGAGGGTTTCTTCTCTCCTGGTTTGAATTGAGGCGTTGCATTAATATTAATCCATATTTGACGTTCTACCTCGGGGTTATTTATCCCCATTATTGTATTAAGCACTTCTTTCCCTGTATGCAGTGCAATCATTGCCGGATGATCTTCTCCTTTAAATTCAGAACCATCAGAGTGTATTGCTTGCCATTCGGGGCTTATAGAGGAACGACCCTGCATCTGGTCGAGACTTAATCCTAATATTTTTTGAGCAGCAGGATTTGCTGATATAATTTCTCCAACATTATTTTGATAAACAACTCCTTGTGTCATTTGCTCGAATAGCATACGGAATTTATGTTCGCTTTCGCGAAGCGCTATTTCATTTAGTTTACTGGCAGTAATATCTTTATGCGTTCCAATTGCCCTTAATGGGTTGCCCTTTTCATCTCTTAAAATAACTTTTCCTTCATCCTGAATCCATTTATAAGTTCCGTCTTTACACAGCAATCGGTGTTGGTTTTTGTAAAGACTGGTCTCACCTTTTAAATGTTTATCCAAGGTCATCATTACTTCTTCTAAATCATCAGGATGTATCCTTCTTCTCCATTCATTATAAGAGTTTTCAACTTCATCATCAGTATATCCCAACATTTCTTTCCATTGTGTTGAAAAGAAAACTGAGTTCGATTCAACATCCCAATCCCAAACTCCATCGGAAGCCCCTTCTAAGGCATACTTCCAACGTTCCTGACTTATTCTTAAATTTTCATCTGCTTCATAGCGTTTAGAAACATCATGAACGATTGAATAGAGCAAGGTTTCTTTTCCTAATTTAATAGGTCCAGAATGCACTTCCACATGCCGTTCTTCGCCATTTGCTAATCGATGTTTAAAATTAAAATGTTTTCGGGTTTCAGTTTTCGCAAGTTCCATTTCAGATATCACTTCTTCGTGGTTCAGTGTATTGATTTCTGAAATATTTCTTCCACATAATTCTTTATAAGTCCAACCGTAAAAATCGCAAGCTTTAGCATTTGCATTTGTTATTTCTCCGCTAACAGGATTAATAATGAGCATTGCAGAATGATTATAAACAAATAAGGTTTTGTACAATTCTTGACTTTGACGTAAGTTTTCTTCTGCTTGTTTTTGAGCAGATACGTCTATCATAGTTACTATGCAGAGTTTGTCTTTTTTTGCGACAATACCATTGAGGTGGAAAGTAAGAGGTGAATTTCGATCGAGTAATAGTTCAATTTCACAACTTTCATTATTCTTCGAAAGAAATGCATTCGTAAGAAACTGGCTAAATATAGGTTTTGAACGATCGGAAATAAAAACACCAAATCGCTTATCAATTAATTGCGATCTATCAGAGCGCAACATTCTAGCTCCGTATAAATTAAGTTCCACTATTCTGCCATCTTCCGAAAAACTAAAATAACCCGAAGGTGCAAAGTCATATAAATCAGTATATTTCTCATATACTTGCGCTGCACGACTATTTGCTTGCATCAATTCATGATTTTGCATCTCAAGTTCTATCTGATGCACCTCAAGTTCATGAATAAGCTTTAGATATCCAGCATCATTATCAGAAATAAGCGGAGCAACTTTTGTCAATTTGCTTTTCAGCAAGTCTTCTGCCTTTTGGCGAAGTGCTTTGGAAGATTCGACAGCTTTGTTTTTATTCATAGATTTCAAAAAAGTTTGTTTTGTTCTTGTAAATTCACCTTAAATTATGAAATTAATCTTATCAATTACGAAAATAAATATTGATGAAAATGGAAACAAAGATACTGTTTATTTGTGGAAATACTATTTTATTTTTCTTTATATAAATAAGGGCCTAACCTGCTTTCAAATAGCCATTTCACCTTAAGAATAGTATTGATTTAAATCAAGATTAAACAAGAATTCAAACACAAATTTAAAAAGAAGATATCATACAAACGTTGGCTTATAATTTAGGAAATATACGGCTTCAAAAATTATGCTAAGCCTCATAAATTTCAACTATTTTTATTTGACTTATATATGAATTTTTATAATCATCATGGCAGGGAAATTTAAAGAAATGATTTAGTTATGAGGTATGAATTATATATAGGAGTAAAAAATCATTATAGGCTTGAGAGTTATGGTTAAAGAATGGTGAATAAAGGGCACAGAAATTTCAATATCAATCTTTTAGCTCGCAATTCAACTTATGTTTTTTAATATTTCAAACACTGAAGATGTCACGGAAATGGCTGTATTTTAAGGCATGTTCTGAATTTGAGAGAAACATTAAAGGGGGCTCAGGAAGAGAGAAATTCTATATTTTGGTATTTTATATAATTCCTGATTAGGTTTTGACAATTTCTGATTAGAGTTGAAAAATTTCCTAGCATTTTGGTAACAGATTGAAATGTTGAATCAATCTACTTTTTTAGTTTACATACTATTCGAAATAGTGTCTATTATAAAGCTAAGAACAGCTCAATTGGACCAAAATGCGGCATATCGAGACCGACTTGCAGCATATCGAGACCGACTTGCAGCATATCGAGACCGACTTGCGGCATATCGAGACCGACTTGCAGCATATCGAGACCGAAGTGCGGCATATCGAGACAGAAGTGCGGCATGTCGAGACAGAAGTGCGGCATATCGAGACCGAAGTGCGGCATATCGAACTCACTTAGCGGAAGTTTTGTCATTTTGCCCTTATCATCTTTCTTTACCAAAAAAGAAGCGTCATAAAATCGCGGATTTGAGTAATTTGCCCAAAGGATGATGACCAAGCAAGGCTTGTCATACTCTGAGCTATGCCTCAGAGCTGATGAAAACTGATTATATATAGCCAGTTTTATCAAAGCTAACCTCCTGCGAATCTGATGCAATTATCGGATTCACAAGACCTGTCAAAACATATATTTTTTCGTCATTAAGCAATAAATTTTTTGCTATTGCTTAATCCAGGTTAAAAGCAGTGCCTATTCAAATAAGCAGCCGGAAGAAAGGAATAAAAGTCCCGCTGGTACAAATAAATCTGTAAATATTTATGTCGAATAAACTGCTAACTTACTCACTTTAAGGGATAGTCTATACAATATTGAATACAATCCTCAATTTATTTTTCCAGGTTATTTTGAATTTAATAAAAAGCAATTTAACATCTTCAACACAAAATATTTCAGTAATATATCTACATCGATATTAATTTGTACTATTAAATAATTTGCTATCCATCGAAGGCAAATGATAAGTCGAAACTATGGAATATCCTATTAATGATTGCGAGCATAAATCCATAGCCTTTAATAAGCAAAACAGTGTTTTAAATCTTCAATCAAACAGCATCTCGAAGAAATATTTGATCAAATGCCCTTCGTTCTCATTTTTTTTGTAATTTTACGGCTAAATTTAAAAAATATAACATCAGCACATTATGAACTTACATGAATTTCAAGGTAAATCTTTATTGAAAAAATCGGGTGTGAATATTCCCGAAGGTATTGTTGTGGAATCAGCCGAAAATGCCATTGCTGCAGCCCAAGAGCTTCAAGCAAAAACAGGCACTAAGTTTTGGGCAGTGAAAGCACAAATACATGCGGGCGGAAGAGGTAAAGGCGGCGGCGTTAAAATCGCAAAAAGCTTTGATGAAGTAAAAAGCTATACCAATCAAATTATTGGCATGCAATTAGTTACTCCTCAGACTACAGCAGAAGGAAAACTCGTTAGACGCGTTTTAATTACCGAAGACATTTATTATCCTGGTGAATCTGACATTCAAGAGTTTTATATGAGCATACTTCTCAATCGTCAGGAAGGGAAAAACCTCATCATGTATTCGCCACGTGGAGGCATGGACATTGAAGCCGTCGCTGCTGAAACACCTGAGTTAATTTACAACGAAATCATCGACCCTAAAACCGGAGTGCTCGATTTTCAGGCTAGAAGAATTGCCTATAATCTTGGATTAAGCGGGAAAGCTTTCCGCGAAATGATACCTTTTATTAAAGCAATGTATCATTGCTATGTTCAGAATGATTTTTCACTACTCGAAATCAACCCCGTTATAAAAACTTCCGACGATAAGATTTTTGCTGTAGATGCAAAAGTTGTTATCGACAATAATGCCCTTTTCCGTCATCCCGACATTGCAGCCATGCGCGACTTTGACGAAGAAGACCCAACCGAAGTGGAAGCAGGAAAATACGACCTCAACTTTGTGAAGCTAAGTGGTAATGTTGGATGTATGGTTAACGGAGCTGGTTTAGCCATGGCAACCATGGATATCATAAAACTATCGGGTGGCGAACCTGCTAATTTCCTTGATGTTGGTGGTTCAGCTAACGCAAAAAGGGTGGAAGAAGCCTTCCGCATCATCATGACCGACCCTAATGTGAAAGCTATTCTCATTAACATCTTTGGAGGTATTGTTCGTTGCGATCGCGTTGCTCAGGGTGTGGTTGATGCTTTTAAAAATATTGGCGAAATTAATGTTCCTATCATTGTCAGACTGCAAGGAACCAATGCCGAATTAGGAAAACAAATTATTGATGAGTCAGGGCTAAAAGTATATTCTGCAATATTATTGCAAGATGCTGCAAACTTGGTGACACAGGTTCTTGCATAATATTCAATACAAAAAGCAAAGCCGCCGATTTTTTAGAATTATAATAATCATTCAGAAAATTGGTGGCTTTGTTTTCTCCTACAATACTCTTTATCCGTTTTCCGCGGCAATATTACCCATCATAACAATGAGAAATAAACTGAAATTTATTTCTCGTTTTATTTATATAGAATCATACGTGTCCGAACAAAAAGAAATTTCGGCGAGTTAGTAATTTATACTCCTGATTATCAGCCAGAATATTATATATAATCAATCAAAAGCTGTTCAAAATCTTTTTCATAATATTGATGACTGAACAGATTTGGAGG
>CAIXTV010000248.1 GCA_903922465.1 uncultured bacterium | reverse complement strand
GTCTACATTGATATTTTGAGATACATTGATGAAATTTCCTGAACAATCAGTAACACTATAGGTACGAATAACAGTAACGGTAGCACCATCACAAACTGCACTAGTAATATCATCACTTACCCATGCAACAGTAACTGTTCCTTCGCAATTGTCAGCTTCATCTGTAACCACGGTTACATCTGGAGCAGGAATGCTGCTAAAGCATTCTACATTAATGTCTGCAGGATTGCTTGCAGTTGGATTACTAACATCGTCTACATTGATAGTTTGATATACATTGATGCTGTTTCCTGAACAATCAGTAACACTATAAGTACGAGTTACAGTAACGGTTGCACCGTCACAAGTAGCACTTGTGATATCATCACTTACCCAAGCAACAGTTATGGTTCCACCACAATTGTCAAGTTCATCTGTAACCACTGTTACATCTGGAGTAGGTATGCTGCTGAAACATTCGACATTTATGTCAGCAGGGTTGCTGGCGGTTGGATCGGTTTGATCACTTCCAGAATAAGTAATGCTATGAGTTTCACTATTTCCACAAGCATCTTGAATAAGATAATCATAGGTTATGCTCCATCCAGTGCAATTTGTACCTGTAATACCAGTTGTTGTTTTTGTAACACTAACAGCACCAAGACAATTGTCTTCATAAAGAGCAGTAATTTCCGCAGCGGTTTTCCCAGCAGGATATGCTGAAATGCAGGCACTAATATTACTTTCGTTAGATGGCCAAACTTGCCCCGTAATAAGATTTGGAGGAGTAACATCAGTCCAATTCACTGTTTGTTCATCTGTGAAATTTGAACAGTAAGGAATAGAGCTAGTTTCTGCTTTCACCTTATATATATGTGTTTTATTACATAAAGGCTCATTAACAGTAAAAGTAAGAGCTGTACCATTGGTTCCAACTTGATAAGTTCCAATTGGAGTTACTCCTTCATATAAGGTATAGTGATATCCAGTTTGAGAATTTGATAAAGTTAAATCCACAGAATTACCAGGGCAAACGGTAGTGCCACCAGTTAAAGTATAAATAGTAGGAATGTCATGAATAGTAATAGTTACAGGAGGTCCTGCAGAATTCGCAGACACTACTTCCGGTGCATCACAAATAACAGTTGCAGTACGTTTATAATACGTAGTTTGGGTAAGCATAGGAGGATCATAATTTACGGCAGTGCTACTATTTGCAACAGTAGTAACATCAACAGTAAAAGCAAGATCATGAGCTGATTCCCATTTATAAACAACAGCATAACAAAGATCAACGCTATCTATTGGATTAAGAAGTGGATGTTGGAGATTTTTAACAGTCACTACTGTACCAATAATTGGATCAGGATTAAAGCTACCACAGTTTGATGCTGTAGCAGGAGCAGTAATTCTGTTCAGGCTTAATATTGGTGCTGATTGCGATTTTACATTATTAATAAATGTAAACAAGAAGAAAATAAACAGCAGAGGAGCTATTAATTTCTTCATACTTGAAATTGTAGAAAAACATTTCATAGGTGTATGTATTAAATTAATGAATAGTTATTTTTATAGGAGGAGTAGTGCTAGAAGCTGAAATTTGAGGGCTAAAGCAACTAACAGTAGCAATACGACGGAAATAAGTGGTCTGGCTAACTTTACCTGGATTAAAATCTTTGGTAGTTGCAAGATTGGTACTAATATTTCCTTGGAAAAGAGCATCCGTAGAAGATTGCCATTCGTAAGATACATTTGGGCAAGTACTGCCGCCTTTATCGGTAAGACTTACTAAAGTACCGACAATAGTGCCGGGAGTGTAAGCAATAGCGCTACTAACCACTGCAGGTGCAGAGATTTTGTTAACACTTAGGGTCTGTGCATTTAGGGTGAAAATCAACCCTAACAAAAGAAAAAGCGTAGCCATGGGCTTTAGCATTTTCCTTAAACGACTTGAAAAGTAATGGTTTTTCATTGTTTAAAAATATTGGTTAATAAAAAAATTTGGTTTGAATTGTATGAACTAAATAAAAATTCACAAGGGGATGATTTGTTTTGATGTTTCATAATATCAATTGTTTATAATTAAATTATAGGATTATATGTTCTAATTTTTCTGTTATTTTATCTGTTTTAAAGTCGTTAAAAACTGTTACTTAATTGTGGGTAAAAATACAAGTAATATTTCAATAAGCAAGCGTCTAGGTTAACAAATATTGTTATTGTTCTGTTAAATATTTTTCCTTCGTTATATCTGCATGAAAATTAGCATTTAAGACAATTAGCCTTATAGCCGAAATCACTTCAAAGTAAAAATATTCTCTCGAAAAACTATTCCTCTTCCCAAAGCTTGCAAATATACAAATTTTCTCAAAAGCTTTTTGATAATCACCCGAAATAATATCATTTTTTTTCAACATATCTCATTTTTGCAATTTCGAATAAGACGAATTCATTTTCATCGCAATTTTGTTTGCTAATTAAACTATTCATTTACCGAGAAAAATCTTCCGAATTTTAAAGCAGCAATATTTTAATTACCTTCATTTTAGTGATTTTAGTAAATTTATTTTACTGCAAAATAAAAGCTCCTACTTTGACTTAAAGTAAAATGCATATTAAAAAATCATTAAATTCTCAAAATATCTGAATGAAATTTCATCATAGGCAATTGGTTTTAAAATTTGACTGCAATTTAGCACATAAAAAACCAGAACAAAAAATAAAGCCTGTACAAGTTTTGGCAAAAGCACGGTAAGATTTTTTACAAAACTGAAATCAAAGCATTTATGAGCGCTAAATAATTTATGATTATCCTTGAGGAGAAAATACTTGAGCCCACTCCAAAAAGTAAAAAACAAAAGAAACGCCACTAAGACAGCAAGATACGAAGTCACACAAAGTATTGAAAAACAATCTTATTTTCTTTTTGATAATTAGAGTATTAGTGAATTTGAGGCAAGAAAAGATTTTTCGGAGCTGGCTCAAGTTTTTAATTACATTTTGGTTTTAATCAGGTATTATTCCCATTAAACCTATTGATTTTTATTGCATCTGGAGTAGAAATGAAGCTCATAGCCACAAGAGGTCAGGATGTCCATAAGGAATTTATTTTTTATTCGTTTCAAAAGGAGGGGTATTAAACTCAATGCCGTACAATTTCAATGACATCATGTATCTATTGAGATGGTTATTTATATTTAATTCACAATCATTCTATTTAACTAATCCATAAATCTGTAGCATTTTACTTTTCATAAACATCCGCCTTAAATCGAATTATAAGAATTCATTAAACATAATTATAATAATACGTTAGACTCAACATAACAGAAACTATATTCAATAAAAAATCTAAATATCAATTAATTTTCACAATCCTAATTTTTTATTAATCTGTGAATCTGTGGCTTTTTATTTTTCATTAAAATAGGAGCATATTCAAAATAATAAAACTCAAAATACCTACGGAATTTAAAATTTGAATTTGATGCCTTGAACTCGACAATTAACATCCAAATGAGCTATTTCATCACCTAAGT
>CAIXTV010000247.1 GCA_903922465.1 uncultured bacterium | reverse complement strand
TACAGAAGTTTGCTATATATGTCCTTAGCCTAGGGGGTATATATACAGAAGTTTGCTATATATGTCCTTAGCCTAGGGGATATATATACAGAAGTTTGCTATATATGTCCTTAGCCTAGGGGATATATATACAGAAGTTTGCTATATATGTCCTTAGCCTAGGTTGCCTATATGCAAAAGTTTGTAATGCCATTCCTTAATGTAATTATCTGCAGTTATTTTAAATCTATACTATCTACAGATATCACTTAAGCATATCTCTAATATCTTAACCAAATTAGCATTGGTCAAGGACGTTGACATCAGCAAAAGAAAAGCCGCTTCCTTTTAGTACAGACCAGGATATTCGGTAAATACACCAAACATCAATCGAGGCTCCAAGACGTTGTAGTCGTCAGAATCAACCCATCCGCTACCATCTAAATCAGAAGGAAGAAATCCGACAGTGCCCATAATTAAGTCATACTCAAAGATGTTGAAATCGTTGGCATCTACCCATCCACCCTGATCTAAGTCGCCAACAAAGAAGGCAAATATTCCGGGCGAAACCTGCACCTGAGGGTCGCTTCCGTAAGCCTGTAGCATATCGGTCGTAAAGTAATAGTTGACAGTTGAGGTGTTAAAAGGTATAGCAATGGCCGACCAATAGGTCAAGTGATTGCGGTTGCTCACTTTTACGTAATAGTTGCCATTAAGAGAGGTGGAAATCTGGAAACTTGCCAAACCATTAGTCGCTAAATCAATGCCACTCACACTTACTCCAGCAGGTGCAAAGGGGGTGTTTTCATTATAAAGGTCGACTTGTATTTTATCGGCAATGCCATCGCCATAATAAGGTTGACCCGTGTTGCCATCCATGGCTTCGTGCATGATAAGGGTGTTGTTGTCGAACAATCCTTCGAGGAAAAGATGCAAATTGATAATCTTATATAGTGATATAGCCACTGCTACGGCTACCCGGCTTTGACTTTCGCAGCCTGCAATTGTTTGGCTGGCATAGTAAGTATTTCCGTTTAGCATAGTATACGACGAAGCAAGTAGATTGCCTCCCGTGGCGGCATCATACCATTTAATTGTCGTTCCCATAGCAGTCAAATCGGCAATGGTGGGGGTATAATTGAACGATTGATTGGCATCAGCCGTTGGGGTAGGGGTGCTGTTTATCGTTACTATCGCACTTCCATTCATGTTTAGCGTATCGCAAACGCAGGTGTAGGTGCCGGCATCAGTGGTGTTCCATGTTAGGGGATTTCCGGTGCCAACAAGCGCACTACCGTAATTAATTCCATCTTTTTTCAACTGATAGCTAAAAGCGCTTTGCGAACCATCAAGTGAAATGCTTACAGGCGTGCCACTTCCAGCACAATAGGCCCCTCCACCGCTTAAAGTATAAGAGTTTTGAAGGTTAAGTGTGGGGTTAAGCAATCCGTTAACGATGAAAGTGCCGTTTGCACTAATGTTCTTGCTGATGGTGGCTATGTAGGCGTTAACAATGGTTTGCCACGAAGGCCCGGTTGCCGTAAACGAATAGTTTAAGTTGGGCTTTAGTTGGGCGAAAGCTACTGTATTGGTGAGTCTCACACGCATCACACGACTTCCTGTAGAGGTTGAAATTAGGGTACCGAATCCAGAACTTGCAGTCTTGGCCGTAATTTTGATGGTTTTGTTGCCGGTTGTAGGGCCAATGATGTATAAATTGGCATTGGTTTGCTGCTGAATTACATTAAAGTCGGAGGTTGAACCTGGAACCACGGTAGCCGTGGCAGTTCCTCCATTAAGGATGGCACTGTTAAAATAGATGCCCATTTGTATGGTTGATAACTCAAACTGAACAGGGTTTACGTAATTTCCTGTATGCGTGAGGATAATATCGAACTCATAGGTTCTATCATTGGTTTGTATATCGTTCTTAAGTTCAAGATTGAAGAAGGGCCAAATGCCTGTTTTGAAAGTTAATATGGCTCCGTAAGCGGTGTCAGTTGCATTAATGGCAAATGCCCTCACCCAATAATCGGTGTTTGAACTTAATGTGGTAAGAACAGATGAGTAAGTCCCAACGCCATTACCCGCATTAAGCACCGTGCTTAAAGCATTGCTTAGGCTGGGATTGGCATGATTGGCATACACAAAACCTCTTGCTATGGTTGGGTTTGGACATGTGGAAGTGAGCTCAGCGTTAAACGTTGCCCCATTTAGGTTGATGCCAGAAACGGCTTGAGTTACTGCATTTATGGCAACGGTAGGATTTATCGTAACTGCCACTCCCAGCCTGCTTTGACTTTCGCAGGCATTCAGGCTCTGACTTGCATAATAGGTGTTTCCATTTATTAAAGGAGTATTGGATAGAAGCAAATTGCCCCCATTGGCGGCATCATACCAATTTATATTGGTTCCGCTAGCCACCAGATTAGCTACAGTGGCGGCATAACAAAACGATTGGGCTGCATCTCCTGAAGGAGCAGAAGGGGTGGGGTTGATGGTCGCGGCAACATCCAGTCGTGCAGTGCTTTCACATCCACTAATGGTTTGACTTGCAAAATAATGACTGCCATTCGATAAGGCTGTTGTGCTCGCTAAAGCACTTCCTCCGCTCGATGCACTATACCATTGAATGCCTGCCCCCGAAGCTGTTAAGTTCGCAACTCTTGGCATAATGGCCGAGCAAAACGACTGAGCAGCACTTCCCGAGGGTGCTATAGGCGGTGAAGGCTGAATATTTATGATGATATTGGATGATGCTAATGAAATGCACCCCAATGCATTGGTGACTGTGTAGGTGTAAGTTCCGCTTGCAAGACCTGTAATGCTTGCGCTTGTCCCGGTTCCATTGGTGATGATTCCTCCCGGACTTCTCACCAACATCCAGCTACCCGATGCAGGCAAACCGTTTAAAACCAAACTAGCTGTTGCTGATGAACATGTTGGTTGAGTGATTGTTCCGGCTAGAGGAGCCGATGGCATAGCGTTTACCACTATGGCCAAATTTGAGATAGCCCCATCTCCACAAGCATTATGACCCTTCACGCTGATGTTTCCCGAGGTGGCTGCATAGCCATAATTCACAATAATACTATCTGTGGCGCTTGCTCCTGATGCTCCATTGGGTAAGGTCCATACATAAGTTGTGGCATAAGTAATGGCAGGAACAGCATAAGCGACAATGCTTTGCCCTTGGCAAACGGTGTTGTTCCCTGCGATAGCGCCTGCTGCACTTGCAGGTAAGTAGTTTATGCTGATGGGTAAAACAGAAGCCACTCCATCGCCACAAGTGTTATGACCAATAACGCTGAGGTTGCCCAGGGTTGCATTTGAGGCAAATGTTATGCTAATGTTGTTGCCGCTTCCGCTTATGGTTGCGCCTGTGCCTGAATATGACCAAACATAGGACGTTGCATTGCTAATTGCACCCACCGAATAGGCAACTGAAGTGGCCCCCTGACATACAGAAGCCGCACCACTTATGGTTCCAGCTGCCACAGGTAGAGGATTAATTGTTATTGCATAATTAGCCGAGATAATTCCATCACCACAAGCATTGTGGCCTTTCACGTTGAGGTTGCCTGATGTTGCATTGGCATCGAATGAAATTGTTATATTGTTTGATGTGCCTGTTATCGTAGCACCACTTCCCGAATATGCCCAGGTGTATGTTGTGGCATTGGTAATTGTGGGAATAGAATAAGCAACTGCAGTTGCACTCTGACAGGCGGTGGCCGGGCCTGTAATTGTGCCGGCAGCAAGAGGTAAAGTGCAGGCACTGGTAATTGAGATATCATCTATGCCCCAATAATAACCCCATGCTCCGGTGTAATTCCATTTAAATTTCACTTGCGATTGCCCGGCTACTGAGGTAATTAATTGACTAAAAGCAATAGGGTTGGTGGCCGAAGTAGCAGTGAAAGAGGCTAGGCTTGTCCATGTCGAGCCATTATTGATGCTATAATAAAGTGCTCCTGAAGAACCCGCGTATGATTTGAAGTAATGATTAAAAGCCAAGGTAATATTGGTATAACCTGATAAGTCTAATGTTGGGGTGATAAGGTCGGCGTTTTGCGAAAAACCAGACCCATAAGCATCACTATTTAAATATGCATAGTTCCCACTTAGCAAAGGATTAGGCGCTTGACCAGTTATGGTGCCAAACTGCCATATTTGTCCCCCTCCTTGATTATCTATTTGTGACCAGCAATTAGGGAGGGTCGAATTGTTGAAACTTTCAGTAAAAGGTAAGGTGTAGACCCCGCATAGTGTTGTAAACTGAACATCATTACCATAATACGTTCCTGAACTATTCGTGGCATATGCTCTGATGTGATAGGTGGTGTTTTGTAATAATCCACTTATTGCGCTGCTAAATACTCCCGTGCCACTGCCATTGCTTGTATAACTCCCTGAAATAGTAGGATTGGCCGAGGTCGACCAGCAAACGCCACGGGCTGTTATTGCACTTCCTCCGTCAGAGGTTATATTGCCTCCCGATGCAGCTGATATTAAGGAAATGGAAGATGCGGCGGTTGTAGTTAAGCTTGCTCCCCCGGCTATAAAGCTGAGGTCAATGCCATTTGAGGTGCCATCACTATTGACAGCCACTAAACGAAAATGATAGGTTTGATTTGGGGTTAATCCACTGAGGTTCTCACTAACATTAATATTTGAACTACCCGCTCCAGCTGAAATGGAAGTTGTTGTGTTTCCGTATAAAGTTGTTGTTCCCCATTCGAAATAATAGGTAGTTGCTAAGCCGTTAGGGTTAACACTTCCGTTTATTGTAGCTGATGTAGTGCTAATTGCTGAGGCAGCTAAAGTGGTAACCACAGGATTGTTGCCTATCTTAAAGGAGATGATTTTAGTTTTTCTTGCTTCTGAAGTGCCTATATATTCAGTAGTGAACCAAAATGTTTGATCATCAGATGGGTCAACTGACATGCTCGAATAATCACCCCAACGGTTGTAAGTGTATTGGAAGTTGGCTCCAGCAACAGCTGTAACTTCAGGAACATCAAGCACTCCTGATGCGTTTTGATAGGCGGCAGATGATTGTCCGGCATAACGTATCCCCGGATATTCTGTGCTGCTTGAAAGTGAGTATCCAACAGCAATCTTCCCTGAGCCATTCATTGCAACACTTCCCATCCATCGTGAATGAGCGTCAGGAGCATAGGTCCCCTGTTGACGTAAGGTCCATGTGGTAGAAGGGGGCGTTTTCCTGAGTTCATACCAACGCACTCCAGCATGGTCAGTGTTGTCAACATCCACTGTATGACAGCAAACAATTGATTGGTAAGTTCCGAAATTCCTATATTGAGGTACATTCATGATTACGGTAGAAATTGCGCACAGCTTCATAGAGGTGCCTGGTTGAGATAGGTTGTCCCATCCGTTAGAGAATTGACTATCGAAAGGGGTAACAGCTATTTGTTGTGTTCTGTTAAAGCTAGAGTTAGCCGGAGTTGTCCAATCGACAGCAAGTTCGTAAAGCCAAAGTTCATCAGCGCCTCCACCTACAGCGTCGTCATTAAAAGCAATAAAAGTGCCTGGTGTACCCACTGGAGCAGCAGGGCCATCATTGTCAACGGGTGGAACAACTACAACTCCTGTGCCGGGACGGTAGGGGTTGTCAAAAGCAACCATGCGTGCGATGCCTCCACTGAGCATTTGGGAACGTTCGAAAACATAAATGTCACTACCAGTAGATGGTTGAGTGTTAGTTCCCATATAATATCCATCGCGCCAAACAGCCATCTTTTCATAGTCGGGCATATCAACAACATCAAAAGAATATTGATACCATGTGCCTGTTGGGTCGTTGCTAGTTGAAACAGCGATTAACATATAATCGTTTGTCCCACTAACAGAGAACTCAACTGCAACAAACCTTGCAGCTTGTTCATCATACAGGATGATTGGGTCACCATCGTTAACATTAGCACCAGTTACGTTGCCAAAAAGGGTGTTCATTGCAGTAGGTCCTACAAGTAGAGTGCCTGTTTTACTATATATGGCATAGGTGCTGTTTACGGTTTGCATATAATGATTAGGGCCTGCAGTGCCATTACAATCAGGTGGATAGTAAGGTGAAGACTGACCTTCGTAGTTTTGTATTGGGGCTAAACTTACAAGAGACTTATTCCCATTGAGGTTTTGCCATGCGGCATCATTCCCTTTAGGTAATGCTTTAGATGCATATGGGTATTTAGGTAAATCAAAAGGAGTGTTTTTGCCTCTTTTTTTGGCTTTTGCCTGCATCAACATGTACTCTTCTTTAGACATAGCAGGAGCGTCTTTTAAGGGTTTGCTAAGGCCGATGAATTTCCCAGTTATTATAGTTTTGGGCTTTGCAGGTCGGTCTTGTGCTTTAATTGGTAGCAATGAAGCAAAGAAAATGATTGTTAAAATGGCAAAAAGCTTTTTCATGATATTTTAATTTGGGTTGTTTGAATGTTAAATAAAAAGGGATTTCTCAGTTTTTAAATGTGAAAGCATAGTGAAAAGGGGAGTGTTGCTTGAATAAATTAAACACAAGCATGTAGCCTAAATCTCTGACCCTTTTTAGTTTAACAGAATTATGATATAAATATTTAGAACATTCGATATAAGCGAAATCAACTCACGCTAAGGAGACAACAAATGTAATCTCTTTTTGTTGGGCTGAATGTAGGCTAAGGATTAAATAAATGTAGGGGATATCTGATTTATTTGTAGGCTAATTCTTACGGTTGGTGATGGTTTTAGAGCTTAATTACGAATTTTAGGTACAAAGTCTAATTCCGATAGTTATGAATGCAATAGAAATAGTCAAAGGTGATATTGTTTTAGGAATGAGCCCAAAAGGATGTTGAACGTAAATTCGGGACGTTATATATTTGAGGGCAGAAGAATTTCATTAATCATATCAGAGTGCGTTATGTCGGTTTCGTTGAGGGATTTTGCAGCCTCGATTTTAACACTATCCCATAAGCTGAGTAAACTATAAACATTATAAGTTAAGATAAATGTTGGAGAAATAAGTTTGTAAAAGGCGAATGTGATTAGAATAATGCTGATGGTTTTAGGTCTGAATCTTAAGATTTAAGTCAATTATTAGTATTTTACATCTATCTTGATGCAGCTGAGGTGGGCTCTCTTAGACAATTAACTGTCATTTGTTAATTTATTTTCGTTGCATCATGCTTTTTAATTGTCGAATAAAACTACTTTTGCTGTTCATATATAATGCCTTTTGATTTAACTAATGCACAATGACAAATCCCCTTTTCTTCCCTTTGATTGGTGTGGCTGTGGCTTTGTTGTGCGTGCCTTTTTTTAAACCCCGTTTGGCCGGTTGGTTGTCTTTTATTTCATCGCTTATTATTGCCGTTTTCTCACTTATACCTGCCATTACTGTATTATTAGGTTCTACAGTCGAACCTTCCTTTATTTATACGTCCTTAGGCGAATTTCAACTCAGTATTGACCCTTTAAGTGCTTGGTTTATTGTTATCATTAACCTCATTTCGCTAGCAGGGAGTTTGTATGGACAGGAATATCTCGGGCATTATTTGCCGACTTTTAATAAGTTAAATCATATAGCTAAAAGCCAACATTCCTTAGGTAGAAGCCAGGATTTAAAGGTGCATTATGCCGTTCTTCCCATATTTCAGGCAAGTATGATATATACCACCCTCATCAACGACCTTTTCCTATTTGTCGTCGTGTGGGAAATGATGTCGCTCACTTCCTTTCTACTCATTTTATTCGATCGAAAGAAAGACGGAACCCTCAAGGCTGCAATGAATTATTTTATTCAGATGCACATTAGTGTAGTTTTTCTGCTTATGGGCACTTTTTATTTGTTTCATCTAACGGGAGGCACTACGTTTAGCAGCCTTGCTGCTTTGCCTGACATTGCAGGGGCACAAAGTTCGCTTATTGTCTTCATGTTATTCTTTATAGGTTTTGGCATAAAATCGGGTTTCATCCCTTTTCACACTTGGCTCCCTCATGCCCATCCTGCAGCTCCTTCTCATGTTTCTGGCATCATGTCGGGAGTAATTATTAAATTGGGGATATATGGTATACTCAGGGTAGTATTACAACATCCCGCCGACATGATAGTAATAGGTTGGATTATCATGATATTTTCCGTTGCATCTGGGCTTTATGGTGTGATGCTTGCCATTATTCAACACAACCTTAAGAAGCTTCTTGCCTATCACAGCATAGAGAACATTGGTATAATAGGCATAGGCATTGGGATGGGGGTTTTAGGTATTGGTTACGAAAACCCAATGCTCAGCATGATGGGTTTTGCTGGAGCCTTATTGCATACTCTAAACCATAGCTTGTTTAAGTCGCTATTGTTTTTCAGTGCAGGGAATGTTTATCAGGCAACAGGCACAGTTAATATTGAGAGATTAGGAGGTTTAGGTAAGAAACTACCCTATACAGCGGGGTTTTTCCTAATCAGTGCCATTGCAATTTGCGGTTTGCCTCCATTGAATGGTTTTATTTCGGAGTTCATCATATTTATTGGTCTTTTCAAAGCCATTCATTCGCTTGGACTTTCACAATCCTTCTCCTTTGTGCTGATTATTGCAGCATTAGCTCTCATTGGAGGACTTGCTATTTTATGTTTCACAAAAGCTTACGGGGTTGTCTTTCAGGGTAGCCCCCGTCATCAATTTAAAAAGGAGCCTACAGAAGCAGGATGGATAAAGAAAATACCTATGTTTTTCATTTCTGCATGTATGATCTTCATTGGATTGTTCCCTGCTTATATCATAAAAGCCATGATCATTCCCTTGCAAATGTTTATGCCAGACGTTGATGCTTTGGTTGGCAATTCGGGCATGGTTGAGACCCTTACGGGTATATCTATCGCCTCTGGGTCGTTTATAGGTATCATTATAATAGTTTTAGGGCTAAAGAAAATGGCTCAACGTAAAGTGTTGATTGAGCAAGGTGAAACTTGGGGTTGTGGTTATGTGGCTCCTAATCCTAAAATGCAGTATACAGCAAGTTCTTATGCACGTATCTTCCGAAAACTATTTCATCCTTTGGTTTTTATGAAGAAAGATAAAGTATCAATTGAAGAAACATTTCCTCAAAAAGCCTATTCCTACGAAAGTCAATCGACTGATAGGATAGAAGATAAACTTATTTCAGCACCAATGCTTAAGTTGATAAAATTCCTTGGGCGTTTCAGAATATTTCAGAACGGTCAAACTCAAAGTTATCTGATGTATGGCTTTTTATTTATTATTATAATGTTGATTATTGAATTCTTTAACTGGTAAACAATGACGATACTCATCATAATCCTCACTTCATTGCTTTTCCCTGGCCTGATAAATGTCATCAGAAGCCTTATGAGTGGACGAAAAGGACCTGGCATGTTGCAACCCCTGAAAGATATGATTCGATTGTTTCGTAAAGGGAGTGTATATAGCAAAACAACTACCATAATATTTAGGATAGCTCCCGCAATTTCATTTGCTGCAGTGATAAGTGCAGCAATGGTTTTGCCTATTGGACCTTGGCAGGCTGTGTTTTCCTTTAATGGTGATTTTATTTTCTTTATTTATGTGTTGGGATTAGGTAGATTCATGGCAATTATTGCTGCTATGGACACCGGCAGTAGTTTCGAAGGCATGGGCGCCAGTCGTGAAGCACATTTTTCAATGTTCGCCGAGCCTGCCTTCCTTGTTCTGTTCGGAGCTTTGGTTTTATTCACAGGACACTATTCTTTTAGCGAAATTTTCATTGCCATGCGCAGTGGGTATGGCTTTTCTTATGGCATTGGCATCATTTCGGCTTTTCTTATCTTCATGTTTTCACTAATCGAGACCTGCCGCCTGCCTGTTGATGATCCCCGCACACATCTTGAACTCACTATGGTGCACGAAGTAATGATTTTAGATAATAGTGGTTTCGATTTAGGCTTGCTTCATTTAACCAATGCGCTTAAATTTGCTCTTTTCGGAACCATAATTGCAAACTTCTTCTTATTTGATGTTCCACAATGGGTTGCACTTCTCGCTTTTATTGGCATTCAAATGGTATATGCATTTGTTGTTGCCTTTTTAGAATCCTTTATGGCTCGTTTCCGCATGAATCACAATCCTCAATTCATAATGTCACTCACTTCTTTAGCCTTTCTCATATTTGTAGGGATACTTTTATACTTAGATAAATAGCATGGAAACCATACTGCTCACCATATTTTCCTTCACCCTGCTGTTTATCGGGATATCAAACCGCCTGAACACCTTCATCCGTATGCTTACCCTACAAGGAGTGCTGTTATTTGGTATAACTTTTTTGAAACTCACAGAAATTAACTGGATTAACTTAGCTGTCATCCTACTGGAAACCATAATCTTCAAGTCAATAGCGATACCTTGGTTCCTTTCTTACATAATTAAGAAGAATAAGATCATTCGTGAAACTGAACCCTTTGTTTCTTACTTCTGGTCGTTAATTATCATCACAGGATTCATTATTATGTCCTTTATTATTTCAGGTTCACTCGAATTACCTAAGGATTCAAAACCCGAATTTACGGTAGCTTTTGCTTCCCTGTTTACAGGCATCTATATTATAATAACTCGAAAGAAAATCATCACCCATATGATGGGATATATGATATTAGAGAACGGCGTCTTTCTGCTTTCCCTCACCATAGGAGCACATCAACCCATATTGGTGAATCTTGGAATACTGCTCGATATCTTTGTTAGTGTGTTGGTGTTGGGACTATTCCTTAACAAGATAGGTAATACCTTTGAAGAGATGAGTATCGATAATTTATCTAACTTAAAAGACTAATTATGATGCTAAGCTTGTATTTTGTTTTGGGAATTGCGCTATCGGCCATTACTTTATTATTGCGAAATAAACTTTTGTCACGCATTATCATCTATGTTTTTCTTATAGTTCAAACCCTGATGAATATATATGCAATTATTCATCAGGGAGAAAGCGAATTGGAATACTTTTTATTTGATAATACTGCTATTTTATTCCTCAGTGTGCTCACTCTATTGTCTTACTATACTGTTTTTTATAGTTTGATATATTTAAAACGAAACCGCGATAATGGTTTGCGTGTTGCCTTATATATTAGCGCCCTTATGATGCTTATTGTTTCTGTTTCGGGTGTTTATCTCGCCCAGCATGCAGGTTTATTATGGGTTTTAGTGGAAGCTACCACGCTTTGCGTGTCTTTATTAATCTATCACGAGCGCCATGCATTAAGCTTAGAAGCTACCTGGAAGTATGTCTTTATTTGTTCAATTGGTGTAGCACTTGCTTTTGTTGGAATATTGTTCTTAGGGATTGCGGTGGAACAACATGGCACCTACGACCTTACCTTTACTTCTATTGCCACTCAGGCTGCTGCCATGAGCCCTTTTTGGCTCAAAATGTCTTTTCTTTTTATCCTGGTTGGCTTCAGTACAAAGTTGGGTTTATTCCCTTTGCAGACCATTAAAGTGGATGCTTTAACTGTTGCACCTTCTCCTGTAGGGGCTTTTATATCAGTTGCCCTGATGAATGCAGGTTTTATTGCTCTGTTTCGCTTCTTTCATGCCTTTTCCTTTGCTGATATAGGGGTTTGGATGAGTTCTATTCTTATGTGGTCAGGCTTATTCAGCGTTTTGATTGCAGCTGTTTATATGTTGTTTGTCGGAAACCTTAAACGTCTTGGAGCTTTCTCTGGATTAGAACACATTGGAATTGTTGCCATTGGACTATCAATAGGCGGAACCGCATATTATGCTGTTTTCCTGCATCTGATTTTGCATTCGTTGTTGAAATCGGGCTTTTTCTTCCACTTAGGTGCTGTTTTCAACCATTTTCAAACCTATAAGATGAGTGGAATTAAAGATTACTTTGGGAAACACCCTGTTTCTGCATTTGTTCTATTGATGTTGTTGTTGTTTCTTGGAGCTGTTCCTCCTTCAGGCCTGTTTGTGAGTGAATTTTTAATCTTTAAAAGCCTTTTTGTTGCTGGTCATCATTGGGAAATGATTGTGCTGTTTATTCTGCTTACCTTTATTATCTTCTCTTTTACTCGTAACGCTTTGAATATGATATTTTCAAAGGATGACCATGCTGTTGAAGAGAAAAGTAATGTTGTTTTTTTGCAGATACTTCCGATTATATTGTTGCTATTAGCAAGCATTTGGCTGGGGTATTTCCCTCCTCAAGCTTTTGTCCAATTCATTCAAAATTGCTTTATCTAATACTCAATGAAATATACAACTGTACATAATCTACAAAGCATTCCTATCGAAATGATTCCTGTAGTTAGCTATAAGGATTTCTTCGATACTGTGATTAGTTTATTTGAGGAAGAAGAAGTGCATTGTGTAAACTACTTTGCCTACCCTATTGGGAATGAACTTCATCTTATATGCAGTCTTGCCGATGATAGAGAATCGAAATTGAAGGTTTTATCGTGGAAATCGACATCCTTTGCAAGCGTTCCCTCCCTTTCTACTCAAATTCCTTCAATTATTGTGTTTGAAAGAGAGATTTATGAGAATTATGGCATTACCTTTATTGGTCATCCCTGGCTTAAACCTTTACGATATGCAAAGAATCGAGCAAATGAGCATCAAATTTCAGATTATCCTTTCTTCAAGATAGAAAGTGAAGAGCTTCACGAAGTAGGTGTGGGGCCTATTCATGCAGGCATCATCGAGCCGGGGCACTTTCGTTTTATTTGCAATGGCGAACGTATACTTCACCTTGAAATTCAATTGGGTTATCAGCATAGGGGCATTGAAAACTTGTTCCTAAACAGTACTCATTTAAATCAACGTATCGCTTTATCGGAAAGTATCGCCGGTGATACAGCAACTGCACATGCTTCTGCCTTTGCAAACTTATGGGAAAGCCTTTGTGATGTTCAAACATCACAACATCTCTTATGGCAACGTAACCTCTCAGTCGAAATTGAACGTATTGCCATGCATACGGGTGATATGGCAGCCATTTGTACTGATGTAGCTTACCAATTGGGCAATGCTGTCCTTGGGCGATTGCGTACTCCTATGGTTAATTTCATGCAAGAATGGTGTGGTAACCGTTTAGGCAAGAGTTTGATTCGCCCATTTAATAGTTTTTATGCTTTTACTCCCGAATTAAAGGAAAGATTATTAGATATCTTCAGTAAATATGAACCTGATTTCAATGAAATTTGGGATAGAATGAAAACTTTACCTAGTTTGCTCTCGCGATTGGAGAAAACGGGTGTAGTAAGTAGAAATCAAATGATTGAAATTGGCGCTGTCGGTATGTCTGCACGTGCTGCAGGGCTGGAAAGAGATGTTAGAGCCTCTCATCCTTATGGCTTATTTAAAGAAACACCCCATCAGCCAATTACAAAAAAACATGGGGATGTTTATTCTCGCACTCAATTGCGAAATGAAGAGATCATCCAATCGGTTTCATACATTAAACATTGGTTAGAAAACATTCCTGATATTGAAATAAAGGATGCAAGTCATGCAACTCCAAAGCCGTCCACTTTTTGCATCAGTTTAACTGAAGGATGGAGAGGTGAGATTTGTCATTGCGCTATTACCGATGAAAAAGGGAATCTTATTGCCTATAAAATTAAAGACCCGTCCTTGCATAACTGGCTTGCACTGGCATTAGCTGTTCGGAATAATGAAATATCCGATTTCCCCATTATTAATAAGAGTTTTAACTTGTCCTATTGTGGCTTTGATCTTTAGAAAATGCTTAAAGAGATAAAAATAAGACTCCATCAAGGCAGTCAATTCATTAAAGATGTTCGCAATGTTGAAGTTCCGGGCATATTTAAAGGGCGTCCAGTAATATCGACTAAGAATTGCGATGAAGTTGCTTTGGTTGAGCTATGCCCTACAGCTGCCATTTCAGTAAATCCCTTTCAAATTGATTTGGGAAAGTGCAATTTTTGTGGTGCATGTGCTTTTCATTCGCCTGATAAAATACAATTTACTAAAGATTATCATCTGGCGGTGAATGAAAGAGAAGCTTTAATCATCAGAGCGGGGGAAAACAAAGCTCTAATCGTAAATAAAGAGAAAAGAAGACCTGAAATTGAGCGATTTTTCAAGCAATCATTTAAAATCAGACAAGTTTCGGCTGGTGGAGACAACAGTGCCGAACTTGAATTAAATGCTTCTGGCAATGTACAGTTTGATTCGGGGCGTTTTGGATTTGAATTTGTTGCATCACCCCGACATGCTGATGCTGTTTTGATTACAGGCCCTATTACTGAGAATATGGCACAGCCATTAGAAACCTGCTTTAGCGATATTCCTTCCCCTAAGGTGATTATTTTATGTGGAACTGATGCGATAAGCGGAGGTGTCTTCCAAAATAGTAAAGCTTTAGATAGAAGTTTCATCGAAAAGCATCCAATCGACCTATATATCCCCGGAAATCCCCCTCATCCATTAACGTTTATTAATGGAATACTTGATTTTATCGGAAAAAAGCCATAGCTCTATCATAGACATTCAACCATTGTTTGGCCGGGAAAATAAGAAAGGTATGATTGAACCTTTAATTTTCGCAATTTCAATGTCCAAATTATGGTATTAATGTTCGCAAAATGGCTTTCCAGGTTTAAAAGATGGCTCTCGTCGCTCAGCTCGTGGAGGACGTCGCTCAGTTTGTGGAGGACGTCGCTCAGTTCGTGGAGGACGTCGCTCAGTTTGTGGAGGACGTCGCTCAGTTTGTGGAGGACGTCGCTCAGTTTGTGGAGGACGTCGCTCAGTTCGTGGAGGACGTCGCTCAGTTCGTGGAGGACGTCGCTCAGTTTGTGGAGGACGTCGCTCAGTTCGTGGAGGGCGTCGCTATTCAGGAAATCTTCGTCGCTTTTTTATGATCAATGTCCTAAATTTACTAATTACAATTTGAGTGAAACGGTCAAGCTTAGTTAGACATGGACAATTCATCTGTCATTAAAAATCATTATTGCTTGATATTCTATTACATAATATAATTTTATATATGAACCATTCATAACAGTGTAACGTTTCATGATAATGAGTAATTTTGCAAAGTTGAATCATCAAAAATAACTTAAGAAGTTTATGTATACTATTGACGCTGAACAAGAGAAAAAAGAAATATTAAAGCGATACAGAAGCTTATTGAAGGTGTGCAAACCCAAGTCGGATCATCAGGATAAACTTTTGATTCGTAAAGCGTTTAACCTTGCAGTAGAAGCACATAAGGATATGCGTCGACGAAGTGGCGAGCCTTATATTTACCACCCTATTGAGGTGGCAACAATTGCAGTAGGCGAAATAGGATTAGGAACTACTTCGGTTATCTGCGCTTTGTTGCATGATGTTGTTGAAGATACTGACTATACACTTGCCGACATCGAATCGATGTTTGGCGAAAAGGTAGCTCGAATTATTGACGGACTCACTAAAATCGAAGGCTTCCTTGATCAAAAAACACCTTCTGAACAAGCAGAAAACTTTAAAAAAATGCTTTTAACTCTTACCGATGATGTAAGAGTGATCCTTATAAAATTAGCCGACCGCTTGCACAATATGCGCACCATTGAGCACATGCCCAGAGAAAAACAATTAAAGATAGCTTCAGAAACATTGTATTTGTACGTTCCTCTGGCACATAGATTGGGTTTGTATGTGATAAAGTCTGAGCTTGAAGATCTTTCACTTAAGGTGAATCAGCCTGAAGTGTATCATGAGATAGAAGAAAAGCTGAAGAAATCAGAAACACAGCGTAAACGATTTATTGAACAATTTAAGTTACCCATCAAACAACAACTCGCCAAAGAAGGCATTGTTTTTGAAATCACTTATAGAACCAAAGCAATTTCATCCATTTGGAGAAAGATGAATACTAAGAAGATTCCCTTTGAAGATGTCTATGATATATTTGCTTTAAGAATCATTCTGGATTCCTTACCTGAGAATGAGAATCGTGATTGCTGGGCTGTATTCGCTATAATTACTGAACTATATACCCCAAATACCGAAAGGCTTCGCGATTGGGTGTCTACTCCTAAATCAAATGGATATAAATCCTTGCACACTACAGTTATGAGTAATGAAGGAAAGTGGGTCGAGATTCAAATCAGAAGCCGGCGAATGGATGAAATTGCTGAAAAGGGTTATGCTGCACATTGGAAATACAAAGGAGACAGTGACGAGGGTGGCTTGGATATTTGGCTTGCAAAAATCCGCGAAATGTTGCAAAGTGAGGAATCCAATGCAATGGATTTCGTAAGAGGAATTAAAAATAGTCTTTATTCAAAAGAAATAATCGTGTTTACTCCTAAGGGCAAAGAGTATACTTTGCCAGAGGAATCGTGTATCATAGATTTTGGTTATGCTATTCATTCCGATTTGGGAAATCATTGTATTGGAGCAAAGGTTGATAATAAATTGGTTCCAATAAACCATGTGTTAAAATCGGGAGATCAGATTGAAATAATTACTTCGAAAAAACAAACGCCTCAACAGGCTTGGTTAAACTATGTAAAGACTTCTAGGGCTGTTTCTCGCATTAATGCAGTATTGAAAGATCAACGTAAAATCACTATAGATGAAGGGAGAAAAATACTTTCAGAATATTTGATTCAGCTTAACATCAAAAATACCCCCGAAAACATTAAGCATATTGTCACAACGCTGAATATTAAAGTTACTAACGATTTGTATTACTACATAGGCACTAAAAGTATCGGGCTACAAGAACTTAAAGATTGCTTTGCTGAGCTAAATAAATCAAGTTGGTTTTTTATACCTTCCTTTTTTAAGAAATCGAAAAAGCAAAAGGTAAAGGAACTTGTTGACAGGGTTTCTCAACAACTCAAAACCAACCCCGCATCCCTGCTTTTGAATGAAGAAGTGGAAGAAATAAAGTATACGATTGCAACCTGTTGCAGTCCAATTCCAGGTGATGCTGTTATTGCAATAACTTTACCTACAGGAATAGAAATTCATAATACCACATGCACCAAAGCCATCGAATTAATGTCGAATTATGGCAAGAAGATAGTGAAAGCCAAATGGAATAATCAAGAAGAGGTTTCCTTTCTAGCAGGTTTGAAGATTAATGGTTTCGATAAGAAGGGTATAATTAAAGATTTATCTCGCATAATTTCAGAAGATTTGAATATCAACATTCGATCATTTAATATTGAAAGTAGCGAGGGCATTTTTGAAGGGAATGTTATGGTGTATATTCAAAACACTGAACACTTACAAAAACTCATTTCTAACTTAAAGAAGGTGAACGGAGTTGATTCAGTGAGAAGAGTGTAATGGAAAAGAGCTCATTGAAATAAAATTTGAATTAGCAGTCAAAATCTGAATTTCATCTAACCGGTTTGAATTCGTACCTTAGATAATGATAGCTTATTGTAGAATAAATTGTTTCAACTTGAAGGATTAGATCCACTAATAAATCATTGTGGAACATTATTGATGAATAATTGAGTTTAAAAATGAAAAATATTCATACTTTCATCCTCGCATCAAAGTCCCATTATATCAGACAAATCATACATAAGAGAAAAAATATTTTCTTTTTTATTTACACTTATTCCAAATAATGATAAATTTGTAATCTAATCTAAATTACAAAAGATGGAAAGTAAGGTTAATGCAAATTTCGAGAAGGTATTAATGTGTTTTAATCAATTTCTGAAGAAAAAAGGTCATAGGAAAACACCAGAAAGATCTTCAATTCTTCAAGAAATATATTTAATTGATGGTCATTTCGACATCGAAATGTTATATCAAAGAATGAAAAACAAATATGTGGTGAGTAGGGCTACAATTTACAACACCATGGATCTTTTGCTTGAATGTAAATTGGTAGTGAAACATCAATTTGGGAATGGGACTTCATCATTTGAAAAGTCCTTCAATTTTTCGCAACACGATCATATAATAATGACAGACACCTTTCATGTTCAAGAATTTTGTGATCCGCGTTTATATGAAATACAGCGTTCACTCGAAACTGCATTTAACATTAAAATAAGTGGACATTCTCTCATTTTTTATGCTGAGCCGAATAAACAAATTGGAAATTTATAAATTGTATTTTTATTTATTGTAATTTAGCCTCCTGTTTACCAATAAAAAGATGAATGTAATTTAGCTAAGATTTTGTTTGTTAGATATATAAGACAGAATCATACTATGTTTACACCTAAAACAACTAAGCCTTAATAAAAAAAATAACTAAATGAAAGTTGATGTAATACTTGGACTACAATGGGGAGACGAAGGAAAAGGGAAGATTGTTGATGTATTAGCCCCTGCATATGATATCATCGCTCGTTTTCAGGGTGGGCCAAATGCAGGACATACTATTGAATTTAATGGTCAAAAGCATGTTCTTCACACCATACCATCCGGAATATTCCGCCATAATACCCAAAATGTAATTGGCAACGGAGTGATTATCGATCCTTATATTTTTCAGAAAGAAATTGATAAATTGCTCGAAAGTAACATTAATCCGTATGAAAACCTTCTTATTTCGAGAAAAGCACATCTGATTTTACCAACACATCGATTGTTAGATGCCTGCAACGAAAAGGCGAAAGGAGCAAATAAAATTGGTTCAACGCTTAAAGGAATTGGGCCAACATATACTGATAAAACTTCAAGAAATGGCCTACGCATTGGTGACTTCGAACTTGAGGGCTTTGAAATTAAGTATAATAATTTAAAATTGTTGCATCAAAGCACAATTGAAAAAATGGGAATAGATGTCTCAGAAATATTATTGGATGGACTTGATTTTGATGCTTACGAAAAACGTTGGCTCGAATCTTTGCAACTGATGAAACGATTTTCTTTCATCAATAGTGAATATTTTATCAATGAACAACTTCTGAAAGGGAAAAGAATTCTTGCAGAGGGGGCACAAGGAAGTTTGCTGGATATAGATTTTGGTTCTTACCCCTTTGTTACTTCTTCCAATACCATTTCCGCCGGAGTATGCACTGGATTGGGTATTCCTCCTAATAAAGTAGGTAGGGTTCTTGGGGTATTTAAGGCATACTGTACGCGTGTAGGTAGCGGCCCTTTCCCAACGGAACTTCATGATTCAGAAGGCAACTTGTTGAGAGAGAAAGGCCGTGAATTCGGGTCAACAACAGGAAGACCACGTCGTTGTGGCTGGTTGGATATTCCTGCTTTGAAATATACACTAATGTTAAATGGGGTAACCGACCTTATTATGATGAAGGCTGATGTGCTTGAAAAGTTTGAAACCTTAAAGGTTTGTACATCGTATAAAATTCAAAATGATACCTACACAGAATTGCCTTTTGATATGAATTGTGAATTGACTCCTCAATATGAAGATGTTGCCGGATGGAACAGCTCTCTGGGCGATGTTCAATCGTTTCAGGACTTTCCTGAAGAATTAAGTGAATTTAATAAATTCATTGAAAAGCACATTCAAATGCAAATTGGTGCAGTATCAATTGGCCCTGACCGTACTCAAACAATATTTAACGAGAACTTCAAAGCCAATTTTAGGTTATGAACCCAAATATTTCAATAAGCAAAATGATAATTGAAAATCTTAGTTTAACATTTCAATGGACTTTACACTCTAAAATTATTTAAGATGAAATCACGAATATTTATTTTTATGTTGATGATGCTATCATTATCAACTTTTTCGCAACAAATCAAAGAAACAGCTGTACCCAAAGTGGTAGTTGAAGCGCTTGGGAATCAATACCCGAATGCAAAGATTAAAAATTGGGAAAAAGCAAAAGACAACTATGTTGCGGTGATAAAAGACGAAGGTCAAACCGGGAGAGTTGAAATTACTCCAGAAGGTTCTTGGGAACTGACCATTTTTGTAGTTGATCCTAAAGAACTTCCTAGTCCAATACAGGTCTACATTAAGGATAATTATCCTGTTACTTATAAGATCGGTTCAGCGGATTTTTATGAGAAAAACAATGCCGAAACCTATTATTTCGTTAAAGTAAAAAAAGAAGGAGTGGGACAAGATCAATCATCGGAACTGACTTTTTCATCCCAAGGAGCTTTATTGAAGAAATTTGATCCCGTTCCAATTAAAACTGAAGAACCTGCACAAACAGCTCAACAAACGAAAAAACCTAAAGAGCCTAAGGCTAAAGTCACTAAAGTAAAGTCAACCGAAGTTGAAAAGGATAAGAAAAAAGATGATGATTTAGTTTTTAATGATGATAAGAAGAAGGATGCCAAAAAAGAGGCACCTGAAAAGAAAAAAGAAGAAAAAGCTTCAGTTCAGGAAAAGACTAAATCAACTTCAAGAACTACTTCAAAAACCAACACGACCAAGAAAAACGATAATACTTATGTGAGCGAAGGCATTATTCCTTCGAAGGTAAAAGCGAGTTTTTCGAAAAAATTCCCAAAATCGACTGAAGTTAAATGGGATACATTACCAGGAGATCAGTTTTCGTGTAGTTTTGTTTTTCACGAGCAAAAGACTTCTATTAAAATGGATACAGGTGGAGTGGTTATTGTAACAAAAACCTTGATGGATAAATACAACCTGTATCAACCTATAGTAAACTGGCTGAGTAAGACTTATAAAAGTTATAAGTTGGTATATGCAGAAAAGGTTGTACGTAAGGATAGAAACAATTATTACTTTGTGAAAATATTGATAAGAAAACAGGGTGTCTATCAAATCTATTTCGACAAATCAGGGAGAATGGATAAGATTATTGATCCTGACATTGAAGATGAACAGATAGAAGAAACCGTTTCTTCAATTGATAATAAATTCAGTAGTGAATATGAAAAGGAATTATCGAAAGGAATAGACGAATCGGTTCAAGGTGAAGCTAAAGTTAATGCCAAAGAATTACCTACTCCCATCATGGAATACATGAAAGCGAACTATAAACCCGATATTAAGATAAAGAAATCGATGTATACAGAAGACCCTGAGTTTGGCACCTGTTACTATTTAAAAGTTGCAAAAGAAGGTGTGGGGCAAAAAGAGACACAACTGTATTTCGACACACAAGGTAAACTTCTGAAGGTTATTGATCCCGATGCTGTGATTACTGAAGAGGAAGAAGAGAAAATAGAAAAAGAAGAAAGCCAGAATATCCCTGCAGCTGTAGTTAGTACGCTTAAATTAAAGTTTGAAAAAGCAGTAGCTGTGAAATGGGATAATGCAGACACCATTTATTCTGCTTCATTCCAATATAATGGAGTTCATCACAGGGTTGATATTTCGACTACAGGCTTTTGGATTCAAACAGCTATTCCTGTGAAAAATGAAGCAGTACCCGCTTTCATCACAACCCAAATTGTGAAAACCATAAAGAGTTTTGTGATTCAGAAATGTGAATCGGTTACTAAATTCGATCGTAAGAATTATTATTATGTTGAAGTGAGCGAGAAGAAGAAAGCGGTTGGAGAACAGCCTATTTGGAAGTTCTACTTCTCATCTTCTGGTAAGCTAATGAAAAAACTCGATCCGGGACAATCGGAAGAATAAGAGTTTAATTATAAATGCAATTTGAAGCTACAGATTCACTGAAAATAAAGATGAATCTGTAGCTTTTTTTTATTTCGCTCGCAATCTTCGTTTGAAATTACAGGGTGGTTTTCTTGTTGTTTAACTTATGACTTTTATAATAAGTATTTGCTTTGAAGAACCAAATTAAACCCAAAAAACTAATCCCTGAGCTAAACAAAAAAGCTGTGGGGAAAGAAAATTGCATTGAAGCCCATCCAGTAAAAATAATTCCAAAACCAATGCCAATATCGAGTGCGGTGAATAAAGTCGCATTGGCAACACCACGTTTTTGAGGAGATACTATATTGTTTACCATTGCTTGAAAAACAGGGAATATAATGCCAATTCCGATTCCTAAAATAAAAGCTGAACCCAGATAACCATAGATGTTTTGCATTAGTGAAAGAATTAGAAAGCCGAAAATTAATGAGATGATGCCTGTTATGGTGATTCTTAAGGGACCATTGGTGTCGAATATCTTTCCGGAAAATATACGTGAGAGTCCGATGCCAATAGCGAAGGAAATAAAGAAGATGCCGGGATTCGCAATGCCCATTGTTAAGCCGTATTTGGAAACAAAACTCAGTAATCCCCCATAAGGAATCATTAGCAATAACATTGCCAAGGCAACGGGAAGAGAAGTGCGCTCAAAGATATTTTCGAACTTAAATCCTGTATGATTAGGATGGGGAGTGAAGGGTTTGTAAGTGATCAGCATGGCTAATAAAAACCCAGCTAAAGAAAGTGTAGCGCCTGTATAAAACATATAATCGAAATGATTGCCTGAGCCGATTATCCATAAACCAATTAAAGGGCCAACTCCCATAGCAAGGGTCATAGCAAGGCCGAAAAAGCCAAGTCCTTCGCCACGGCGTTCAGGAGGGAGCAAATCGACAGCTACTGTGGTTGAGGATGATGTTAAGGCCCCCCAAGTGAAGCCGTGTAATATGCGCAATAAAATAATGCCTGCAAATGAAGAAATTATTGGATAAGCAAAATAGAATGCGCCGAAAAGAAAAAAGGAAATCAAGAAGATATATTTTCTTCCCATTACATCTAATGCAATACCGGTAAATGGACGAATAAAAAGAGCTGCTATTGTATAGAGAGCGACCAATATTCCTATAGTAAAATTGTCAGACTGCAATAGGTAGGAGTAGAATAAAGGGAGCGAAGGCACCATAAAGTAAAATGCTATCGAAAATAGCAAATTAGACAAAGAAAGTAGTATGAAATCGCGTGTCCAAAGAGAAGGGCGTGAAATGGGCATTTTTTTAAGTTTAGTGAATTAACAAGTTTAATAATTATAAGTTCAATGAATGATGAGTATTGAAGTGTTTTGCATTTTTTGCAAAGATTGGCATTATTGTTATAATATCCGAGTTTCAGAAGTTAATTTTAGGTTTTGCAGATGCGACTAGCAGATGCATATTAAGGGGAGTGGGATGAACTATTGCTAAAGTGAAATATATTTTTATTATGAAAAAAGAAAGTTGATAGAATTCTACTTATCTTTGTATATCGATTTTAATTATTAATACATCTGTTATAAAACTTCAATTCTACAATCAAATGAAAAAAAACATTTCTTCTTTAATGGTATTATTTTTAGGCATTTGCTTATCAGCCCATTCCCAAATACCCAATCCAGGTTTCGAGGCTTGGACTGCAGGCGATCCTGACGGATGGGTTAGTTCAAATGCTTTTCCGGTGAGTTTAATTAATGTAACTCAAACCACAGATGCCCATTCTGGAACTTCTGCTTGCCGTGGTGAAGTGGTCATCTTTCAAACGGCACCTATTGGACCTGTTATTCAAAGTGGTCCTGGGGGGAATGGTTTTGCTATTTCTGAAAAGTACCTTTCTATCGACTTGTATTATAAGTTCACCTCTGTTGGAGGCGACAAGTTTTCGGTGAATGTTGCTTTAGAGAAAGGGGGAGTTCCTATTGCTCAAGGTGCAATTGCCTTACCTGCATCAGTTAGCACCTATGCCAAACTTACCGTACCACTTAATTATACTACCAGTGATATTCCTGATTTAGCAAACATTCAGTTATCAATCACAGGACCTGTTACAGGTTCTGATTATCATGTTGGTTCAGTTATGTTTGTTGACGATCTTTCTTTTTCTTTAGGTAATGGAATCAATCACATTTTGGTTTCAAATGTAGTAGGGGCTGCTTTCCCGAATCCTGCAGTTGATATTGTAAGTTTTCCATTGAAGGCTAATGTTTCTGGCGAAATGTACTTATATGTTTATGATGCTTTCGGTCAAGAAGTTAAAAAAAACAGCACATATCAAGTGATTCAAGGGGAGAATATACTTAATCTTAATGTTGGGAAATTATCTTCAGGCGTGTATTTCTATTCAATTATTGGTCAAAATTTCAGTTATAAAGGGAAGTTTACGATAAGGCATGTGGATTAATAAAAATAATTTTTGAAAGAGTTGTGTAAACTAAAATGCTTTATTGTTGTTAATAAAGCAACACAAACACTTTGAATCTGTTATTGTAAAATGAAAAAAATACTGATAATAAACGCCCATCCCGATAAGGAAAGTTTTAGTTTTGAGTTGGCAAGTCACTATCAAAATGCAGCTGTTTCAGTTGGAGTTGAATGTAAGCTTATTCATCTGATTGATTTGCATTTTGAACCCGTTTTAAGGAACGGATACCGTAAAACTACTGAGCTTGAACCTGACTTGCTTACTGCTCAACATGAAATAAGCAATGCCGATCATTTGGTGTTGATATATCCTAATTGGTGGGGTACTTATCCTGCTTTATTAAAAGGATTTATTGATCGCACTTTCCTGCCAGGATTTGCGTTCAAATACCGTGAAAACTCAATGTTGTGGGACAAACTTTTGAATGGGAAAACCGCAAGACTTATAGTTACTATGGATTCTCCTAAGTGGTATTACCGTTTATTCACTAAGAGCCCTGGGCACCACTCGATGAAGAAAGGCATACTTGGTTTTTGCGGTGTTAAGGTAATTGGGATTACATCTTTTAGTCCCATGAGAACATCAACCGAAAGTATCAGGAGTAAATGGGTGGCTGAAGTGGAAGAATTAGCAAGAAAAATGAAATAGTTTAGCTTAATTGAAACAGAGAAGGATGATGTTGTTTATCCTGAACGTATGAATTGGTATGCATCTTTTTCTTTAGTGAATTTTATTATTGAAGTAAGAGAGCAAGGATAGTATAAACTTTGCTTCTTGCGTTTTCAATAGGCATCCTATTTATTTTTATCTTAGGGAATCATGATATTCTTATGATATTAATCTTATTTTTGTCCCTTAATAAACTAATCAAATGAAAAAGATAATTTCTACAGACAAAGCCCCTAAAGCTATTGGTCCATACAGTCAAGCAGTTTTGGCGAACGACACTTTGTATGTGTCAGGGCAAATCCCCATTAATCCTGAAACCTCTACCGTTGTTGAAGGTGATATTACAGTTCAAACACATCAGGTATTGAAAAATATGGGCGCCATACTTATTGAAGCCGGATTTGAATATTCTGATGTTGTGAAATGCACTTGCCTTTTAAGCGATATGAACAACTTCGGGGCTATGAATGAGGTGTATGCTTCCTATTTTATCACTAATCCTCCTGCCAGAGCTGCTTATGGAGTGGTGAAATTGCCTTTGGGTGTATTGGTTGAAATTGAATGTATAGCGGTTAAGGCATAAAGCTAAGTTATTTTGTAATATTCCTTTATTTCTTGTTTGATGGCGGGTAGACGTTGCTGAATGTCCCTAAGTTGAATTTGAAAACCTTTAGAAATCAAAAGGAAGATAATTGCATTTTCGGGGCTGATTGTTTTGGTGCGTATGCGCTTAAATAGTTGGACAAAGAGCCTTCTTTCGGCAGGTTTTGCTATAATCAAATAATGCCATATGATTTTAAAAGAAGTATTGACTTTCATTTTTAGGCTAATTCCTGAGCTTTGATGTGATTTTGAAAACCATTCAGTATCGAACAGAGGAAGGATTCTTTGCATCAGGTCTTGAGGTGCATAAATTTTAGTAAGAAAAGAAAAGTATGCTTCAGTTAAGGATAATGGTTCGAAATGTTTATATTGCATCACTGGGAACATGCCCCCTCTGAGGTTGGCGGGAGGATTCATCCAACGGTTTTCCGCTTTCATGCGGTAGTATAAATCGGAACCAGGAGTAAGGCCCAAAATGCTTATCATATTATACCAAATATTGGCTTTTTGAATAAACTGATACAGCTTTTCGAATTCTTCAGGAGTGTCGTTGTCAAATCCAACAATAAAAGTAGCAAAAACAAATATTCCCGCTCGGTGAATATTATTTACTGCATCGATGTAATGCTCAACACTATTCTGTTCTTTCCCTGTTTCGTTAAGGCTTTTAGAATTCATCGATTCGAAACCTATGACAATGAATTTACATCCTGCTTCTGACATTAAGCTAAGCAATTTGGTTTCTTTTGCAATCTCGATGCTTGCCATGCATGTCCAGTTGATGTGCAGAGGTGTTAGGCGTATTAGCAATTCGTGCATATAAGCCTTATTGGTCGTCAGATTATCATCAACAATAAAAAAGTTTTTAAGGGGGGCTGACGCAATTTCAGCTATCACATTGTCGATATCGCGGTAGCGCATTTTTCTGCCGTAGATGTTTGAAACTATGCAAAATTCGCAATTAAAAGGACACCCTCTTGAAATTTGCAATCCCAGCGAATTGATTTTTGAGGTATCTATTAAATCCCATCTTGGTGGAGGCTGTTGCTTAAATTTGCAAAATACATCAGCTTTATAAACTCCTTGAAGTTGATGATTCTCGAAATCTTTAAGACAGATTTCCCAAATGTTTTCGGCTTCGCCCACCACAATTGCATCGGCATGCATCAGAGCTTCTTCCTGCATAAAACTCACATGGGGTCCTCCCAGTATGACCTTAATGCCCTTGCTTCTAAAATCGTCGGCAATTTCATAGGCTCTTTCATACATCGAAGATAATGTAGTGATGCCAACAATATCAGGTAATGTAGAAGGGATTTCGCGAATCTCTTCATCAATAAGGGTGATGTTGTAGTGAGAAGGTGTGAGGGCGGCAAGTGTAGGTAAAGCCAATGGTGTGATGTTTATTCTCTTTCCCAACAAACGACTCATCCCTATACCTGAAGCATAGTGCTTGTATTTCTGAATCGGACTTATCAGATAGAGTGAATACTGTTTTTTCACTTTCAAAAGGGCTTACTTTTTGATGTTTCCTTTTTCATAAACCACCTCCTTAATTAGCTTTCCTTTTTCGTCCCAGAAGAGCCATTTGCCTTCCTGTAAGGCGGTATGGTACACGCCTTCCTTTTCTTTATTTCCGTTGTCATACCAAAAAATCCAAGGGCCTTCTTCTCTGCAATTTTCATAATCGCCTTTGCTTTGAAGCTTCCCATTCGAATACCAATGTGTGCTAAGTCCATACATGAAGTCGTCCTTGTAAATCTTCTGGAATTCCATTTGGCCGTTGTCATACCATTGAGTGTAAAGACCATTGAACTTCCCGTTCTGAAAATGAATTTCAGAATATTTTCCACCTGAAGAATTATAATTGATTTCCAATCCATTGAGAACACCTTTAACGTAATCGCTGCTGATGATAGTTTTGCCATTGGCAATAGTAGTGACGGCAGTTCCGGTGAAGGGTAGGAGGGTGGTTCTCAAGAAAAAAGTGTCGTTCTTGTTCTCTAACATTTCCGAATTCACAGTTTGGGCATTTAATTGAAGATGCAAGCCCATTAACAATAGCCCAAGGCAATAGATTTTCATGCTTTCATTAATTTAAATGTGTAAAAATACTACATTTTGTAATGTATAGGCTAAATCATGTTAATTTTGCTCAATGAAATATCAATATCATACCTTTCCGAATGGTTTAAGGGTAGTGCATTTGCAGCTTGCTGGTAAAGTAGCTCATTGTGGTGTAAGCATTAAGGTGGGTTCGCGTAACGAAAGCCCTAGAAATAACGGAATGGCGCACTATTTAGAGCATGTGTTGTTTAAAGGGACTCAGAAACGCAAGACCTATCACATTCTTACCCGTTTAGATAAAGTGGGGGGCGACATGAATGCCTTCACAACCAAGGAAGAAACCTGCATTTATGCTTCTTTTCTTACTCCTTGGTATGATAGGGCTTTAGAACTCTTCGCCGACATCCTTTTTAATTCATCTTTCCCTCTGCCCGAATTGGAAAAAGAAAAAGATGTGATTGTCGACGAGATTAATTCCTATAACGATTCCCCTGCCGAACTCATATTCGACGAATTCGATCAATCTTTGTTTCAAGGACATAGTTTGGGAAGCAATATTTTGGGAACTCCCGAAAGTGTTAGGGGTTTCAGCAGAGCCGACGTTATTGATTTTGTAGTGAAGAACTATCAACCTTGCAATATGGTGCTGAGTTCGGTTGGCGACATCGAATTTTCTAAGCTTTTGCGTATGATTCAAAAATATATGAGTCGCGATTCGCTTAGTCTGCCTGCAGTAGCATCAAATCCTTTAACGGATTATATCCCTAACAAAAAGGAAATCAAAAGAAACACTTTTCAATCGCATTGTATAATGGGTAACAGGGCCTACAGTTCATTTCATCCTCAGCGTTTGGCTTTAGTTTTCCTTAATAATATGCTGGGAGGGCCTTCCTTGAACTCTCGTCTGAATTTGAATATTCGCGAAAAGTATGGCTTTTGTTATAATCTCGAATCTCATTTCTCGCCTTACACCGATACGGGTGCCTTTTGTGTCTATATGGGGACCGATCAACGTTATATACAACGAACATCGGCCTTGGTTTCTGCTGAATTGAGAAAATTAATGCAGAATAAACTCACCGATTTACAACTTCATTCGGCCAAAAAACAGTTTGTTGGTCAGTTAGCCCTGATGTCGGAGTCGAAGCTAAACGAAATGCTCAGTATGGCCAAGAGCGTTTGCCTTTTCAATCGCGTCGAAAGTTTTGATGAAATTGTGATAAAAATCGAAAGCCTCACTGCCTTGCAATTGCTTGAGGTAGCCAACGAAATATTTGCTCCACTTTCCATTAGCAGTTTGTTGTATAGTCCCATCTCAAATGAAAATTGAAGAGTCGATTGAAGATTATTGCCTTGCCCACTCCTCGAAAGAGGATGCTTTGCTGCAGCACATTACACGTCAGACTTATTTGAGGATGTTGTATCCCCGCATGCTTTCGGGGCATTTGCAAGGACGATTGTTGAGCTATTTTTCGAGACTAATACAGCCTAAACGGATTTTGGAAATTGGCACTTTCACCGCCTATGCCACCCTGTGCCTTGCCGAGGGCCTTGCCGAAAACGGCATCATACACACCCTTGAAATTAATCCTGAATTTGAAGCATTTATCACCGAGAACATCAATGCTTCGAAATATTCCAATTCCATACAATTGCATATTGGAAGTGCTCTCGATATAATTCCAAGTTTCGACGATATTTTCGACATCGTTTTTATCGACGCTGATAAAGCCCAATACCCCGATTACTTTAGGCTAATTATCGATAAAGTGCGCATTGGCGGATTAATCATTGCCGACAATGTACTTTGGGGAGGAAAAGTCTTGGGGGATATTTCTGATAAAGATAGTGAAACTCTGGCAATGAAAGAGTTTAATGAAATGATTAGCCAAGACTCAAGGCTCGACAAACTTATGCTCCCCTTGCGCGATGGGCTTACATTGATGATTAAGAAAGCTTAACATTCTTAAGTAACATGTTGAAAACTATTTCAGAATAAAAAGTGTTTTCAAGCGATTCAGTCTCGATATAGATTAGCTAGTTAAAAAAACCAATTCTTTTTATTTAGACTAAAGATGTTTTTTGGAGGAAATAGTTTTATTTTGTTGGGAATATAAACTCTGTTAATTATAATTTTCACTTGATGAAACATTAAATCGTCTAAATAAAAAAAGGAATATTCTATCTTTCCCTGAAATGTTAACAAATGTTAAATGGCACGGGTGAAAGTTTCAACCGTACGGGGAAAATCTCTAACCGTACAGTTTAAAAAGCTACCCGTACGGTTTAAAGTTCTACCCACACGGGGATATTTTCCGCCCGTACAGGTTTATTTTCCGCCCGTACGGGTTTATTTTCCGCCCGTACAGGTTTATTTTCTGCCCACACGGATTTATTTTCCACCCACACGGGGATATTTTCCACCCGTACGGGTTTATTTTCCGCCCACACGGATTTATTTTCCGCCCACACGGGCGGAAGTTCTAGCCATACGGTTGGAAGTTTAAAAGTACGGTTGAAAGTTTCCCCCGTACGGTTTAAAATGCTACCCGTACGGTTTATTTTGCCGCCCGTGCGGTTTTAATTTTCGCTAGCACGATTTAAAGTTTAAATATCTTACCATTTGGGCTACTCCCATTCGAATTTTGTATTTGAATTTTGGGGCTTTTTTCATTTCCCTTCAGCCCATCTTCCTTCAGCCTATTTTCCTGAAAAATTATTATTGCTTTAAAACGAACGAATAAATAGAAAAATGGTAGTTTTGCAAAAACAGAATTCGTATTCAGATTTAAACCTAACACATAGAAACAAAAACTCCTCTTAATGACAAAAAGAGTTTACATAAGCGGGATTGGGATGATCAGCTCCATAGGCAAAAACGTGGACGAATGCCTCGAATCTTTAATCGAAAACCGCACGGGATTAGACCATATTAAGTATTTCAATTCCATTCATCAGGGAGTGATTCCTGTGTGCGATGTCAAATATTCAAACGAAGAATTGTTTGATTTAACTGACTGCGATAAGAAAGGAAATTATACGCGTACCTCCCTCCTGGGGATGATCGCTGCAAAAGAAGCCATTGCAGATGCTCAACTCACGGCGGAAGAAATTCGCAATTCCTCTTTAATTTCGGCAACTACGGTTGGAGGAATGGATAAAACAGAAGATTTCTTTAATGAATTTCTTGTCGATAATTATAAACCCAAACTAAGAAACATCGTAGGTCACGATTGTGCCGACAGCACAGAAGCGATTGCTGATTTTATTGGGAATAAAGGAATGATTACCACAGTTAGCACCGCCTGTTCGTCTTCTATAAACTCCATCATGTTGGGCACACGACTGATTCAACATGGTTTTGCAGAAAGAGTAATTGTGGGAGGCACAGATTCCCTGACGCGTTTTACGGTCAATGGTTTTAATTCTTTGATGATACTCGACAAACAAGCCTGCAAACCTTTCGACAAAAACCGCAACGGTTTGAACATTGGCGAAGGGGCGGCCTTTTTGGTCTTAGAATCGGAAGATATTATTAAAAGGAGTGGCAAGAAGCATTATGGCTATGTTTCAGGCTTTGCCAATGCTTGCGATGCCTTCCATCAAACAGCTTCCTCGCCCGACGGACAAGGCGCTTTCCTTGCCATGCAGCAAGCCCTGATTTCCGCCCAACTTGAGCCCAATCAGATTGATTATATTAATGTGCACGGCACTGGAACTTCCAACAACGATCTTACCGAAGGCATTGCCATGAAAAGAATTTTTGGCGAAACGCTTCCCCCTTTTAGTTCCACCAAGCCCTTTACAGGTCACACCCTTGGGGCAACAGGTGCCATCGAGGCTGTGATTTCCTTGCTATCGATGCATCATGGAATTATCATTCCGAATCTGAACTTTTCTGAACCCATTGAAGAAACTCAACTAATTCCTGTTACCCAGATTCAAAAGAATCAGAACTTAAAGCACGTCTTGTCCAATTCCTTTGGTTTTGGAGGAAATAATTCATCTATCATTTTTTCGAAAGCTTAATCATGCAAGCATACATAACATCCACAGGGGTCATATCACCACAAGCAGAAATTAACGCAGGCAACTTCCCTGAAACCCCTCAGCTTTACGAAGGAAACCGTCTGAAATGCGTTGACCCCGATTATAAAGAACATATTCCCGCTGCCATGTTGAGAAGAATGGGCAGGGTATTGAAATTGGGCGTAGGTGCAGGATTGATTTGTCTGAAAAACTCATCCATCGAGGTTCCTGATGGTATCATCACCGGAACAGGTCTTGGTTGTGTCGAAGACAGCGAGAACTTTCTCATTTCCATTAAAGATAATAATGAAAACTTCTTAACCCCAACCCCTTTCATTCAGTCGACACACAACTCCATAAGCGGGCAAATTGCTTTATTTTCTAAATGTCATCATTATAACTTTACTTATGTTCATCGCTCATTTTCATTCGAAAGCGCTTTGTTGGATGCTTTGATGCAATTGGATGAAAAAACCGAAACCAAGAACATGTTGGTAGGAAGTGCCGATGAATTGACCGACCGTCTTTTTATTATCCTGCAACGATTGGGATATTGGAGAAATGATATTGAAAGCAATCTACACTTATTGCAGCCTTCTTCAAAGGGGACTATTGCCGGCGAAGGGGCAAGTTTCTTTTTATTATCCAACACCAAAACACCCGATTGCCATGCAGCAATTGCTGATGTGGCTATGTTTTATAAACCTGAAAACACCGAAGAAACTAAAAAGCAAATTCAGGCTTTCCTCGACAGAAATAATATTAGTATGAATGATGTTGATGTAGTCCTCACCGGAATTAATGGAGATATCAGCAACGATGCTGTTTATTACGACACCTTCAAAATGTTTGATTTTGATAATTTATCTTATTACAAACATCTTTGTGGCGAATACAACACTTCTTCCGCTTTTGCCACCTATATTGCCTCACTTGCTTTAAAAAACAATACGCTTCCCTCCTACTTTAATCTGAAAGGAAAGCAAACGAATAAAGTAAAACGGGTGTTGCTCTACAATCATTTCTTTAATGTCAACCATTCATTAGTGTTATTGAATCAATGCTAAAGTTTCCTTATGCATTCTGGATAACTGTTTGGTGCTTTTTCATTTTAAATATCCTGAAATTCACTATCGATATCAGTTATTGGTGGTATGTGCTCCTATTCTCAACGTTTTTCAGCATGGTCTTTTGGGGGACATCAAGGGTACACTCTCAGTTTTTAATAAAAGCCTTTTGCCGTTACCCTACTGACGAAAAGCTGGTAAGCCTTACCTTCGACGATGGTCCACATCCCGTTAATACGCCGAAAATATTAGATATATTAAAGGAAGCCAACCTAAAAGCCTGCTTTTTTGTTATAGGTAAAAACGCTTATCAATTCCCGGAAATCATTAGACGCATGGACGAAGAAGGACATCTTATAGGCAACCATAGTTTTTCGCATAGCAAGATATTCGATTTCTTTAATGCGAGAAGAATTAGGGATGAATTATTGATGACCAATTCCACTGTGAAGAAAGTTACCGGCAAAGAAATGAGGTTTTTTAGGCCCCCTTTTGGAGTAACCACCATATCGTTGAGAAGTGCTTTGAAGAAATTACCCTTTACTGTTATTGGTTGGTCGAACCGCTCGCTTGATACTGTGATTAGGGATGAAAATAAAATATATCAAAGAATAATCAGCCGTTTATCGAAACATAAAAATATTGTTTTGATGCATGATACACAAGAGGGTTCAGTTATTGTACTTGAAAAACTAATAAAATATCTGAAAGCAAATGAATACAATGTAATTTTGCCTGATGATTATCTTAAAACACCCTCTCATGAATAAATCCATCTTTTCAATCTGTTTTCTTTTTCTCTTTAGCTTAACTGCTGTGGTGTCGGGGCAAAAGAGTACGGATAAATACTCAACAGTTAAAGACACCCTTAGCCTTATTGCTAAAATTAATGGCGCAACTACATCCATACAATCCACTGAAAGTGATTTTACACAGGAAAAATACCTGAGCATTATGACGGATAAGGTGATTTCGAAGGGGAAGCTCTATTATAAAGCTCCTAATCTGGTTCGATGGGAATATACTCAGCCTTATGCTTATATAATTGTATTTAATAATGGAAAGATTTTCATTAAGGATGATAAAAAGGTGAAGAAATTTGATGCAAGTTCCAATAAAAACTTCAGCGAATTGAATGATAATCTTACTATGATTATACAGGGGAAACTATTCAGTCAGCGCAAGGATTTTAATTATAAATATCAGGAAAGCGATAAGTATTATTTGGTTACATTGTTTCCTCAAGCGAAGAAACTGAAAGATCTTTTTGGTTCGATACTCGTGTATTTTAATAAAAACGATTATTCTGTATATGCCATTAAGCTAATGGAAGCCCAAAAGGATTATACACTTATCCGCTTTTCGAATCGCAAAAATAATGTTCAGTTATCGAATGAAAAGTTTTCGATTAATTAGTCTTTTAATTTTGTTTGTTGGATGTAGCCACATCTTTTTGCCAAAAGAGAAGGTTGAAACTTTCTTCTATAATACGAAGGATTTCAACATCTTCATTAAAGATACTTCTACTGTGATGTGTAAACTCGAGATGAAGTTTTTTTTCAAAAGATTTAATGGGATATTATTCATGAAACGCTCGGCACAGAAGGATTATTACTTTGTTTGCACAACTCAGTTTGGCTTGAAAATATTTGAATTTACGCTGAAGCAGGATAATTTTAGTGTTCAATACTGTATTCCCTCATTAAATAAACCACAATATATTGCGATGTTTGAGAATCAGTTTCGTTTGTTGTGCGGGGTTTTCAAAAAAGAGTACAGTTGCTATCCGGCGCCTGAAGCAAATATTTGTGTTGAAGACTATCGCAATGGAGATACTCTTTTCAGGTACTTCTGGGTGCCGAATGATACGCTTGCGCATTTTATGCAGTTTAAAATTAAAGAGCGTACACGAATTGAGGGAAAGGTATTGTATTCGAAAGAGAAAAAAGTGGAAGGGATGTATTATAAACATAAAGGAAAAGGGCTGAAGCTTTGGTTGAAACCGATGGAAAATACGATAATAAATGAAAACGATTCACTGTAAAAATATTAGGCTATGCTAAATAAGGATTTCTTTAAGATAATAGAATTTATTGAAAATGACGATAATGTCAATCAATTTGCTGCGCGAATTGAATTGAATGCGGGACATGATATTTTCAAGGGACATTTTCCGGGGGAGCCTATTGTGCCGGGAGTTTGCTTGTTGCAAATGGCAAAGGAAATTTTAGAAGAACGTTTGAAGGTGAAATTGCAGCTCATTAAGGCTCCTAATGTCAAATATCTTTCGATTGTGAACCCCGATGTGGACCCTGCAATTGAATATCAATTCCAAGTGAACCGCCTTGAACAGCAAATTACAGCAGATATCTCGGCTAAAAACCATGAGGCGGTTTGTATTAAAATGAAAGTGGTGTATGTGGAGGGGGGGGCTTGAGTGTTAAGTTTTAAGTGTTAAGTTTTAAGTTTTAAGTGTTAATTTTTAAGTTGTTCGGGCCTAAATAGGGTTGACCGTTTTCACTCATCTTTTACTCAAATTTATATTCTATTCAAATGCGATATTTGTAAATAGGCACTTGCTTAATGTTTACAAATATTAAGGTGATGACCCAAAGGGGTATAGTTCTGACATAATTATACTCAATCAATATTTCTTTCAAAAGCAAAATTGACCTAGGTCGATGATTTTTTTCCACTTTTATAAATATTCCTAACGGTATTCCTAAAATATTTAATGGTATTTTAAATTGAAATAGGGTTAAGTTAAATGGAAAGTTTGCTAAAAAGGTTTGTTTTTCTCCAAAAACCTCTCCTTTTATAACAAGTGCAATTAATTCTAACAAAAATTGAGTCACTTTTCCGAAAAAAAAAATATTTCTAAAGGTAAAATAAATACTCCTACCATTAAATATTTTAGCATTAATGCTAAATTCGATTGTCTTTATGGAACTTTCGGTTATCTTTCAGAAAACCCGAATTGAATTACTGGGAAAATTATTATGATTAACAGAAAAACTAATTGAATTACCATAAAGAATATTTGTGTTAACAGGAAAGCACTTTAAATTACCATTAAAATTATTTGGATTAATAGTAAAACAAAAAAGATTTCAGCTAAATTCAAGAGGATTTTAGGGAAAAGTTTCAAGATTTTCCGAAAAAGTTTCAAGATTTTCCGAAAAAACCTCAGGATTTCAGAAAAATGAATTTGTGTTTTTTCTATAAAAATGCTGAATACTATGAATTTTAACCCTAAGTTGAATGCTGATGATGTTGAACCCTGATAGAGATTCGATAAAATTTCAAAATTCTAAAAACCTTGAGGATTATATTATTAAACTATAGTCTTTTGTGCGAATTTTAATGATAAGTTAATTGAGAAGGAAATCGATTTTGGTGCGACTATGGAATTGGATGTTGATAGGGAAATGCTAATGAATACTTAAATCGAGCTAAAGTTAATTTGTTAAAGGCAAGTTGTTTAGGGGAATTCTTTTTAGGTTTTAAAACTATGGCATCAATATTGCAATAAAGAAATTATAATTAAAACATTTGTTCGAAAAAATCAAAAACCTAAAGTCATGAAAAAATTAATTTTTATTTTAAGTTTGTTTTGCAGCAGTTTGTTTGCTCAAAATAATTCGCAATCCGATGCATTGGGCTTGCCTGGCGATAATTTAAATTTATATGCAGTATTGGATATTTTCCAAAAATCACCAACCCTTGAGCAATTTGAAAAGAGTATTAATCTCGAAGATTCAAAAGTAAACAATCTCGACCTGAATGGAGATGGTCAGATAGATTACATCAGAGTGATAGATCATCAAAATCAGAACGGACACGCCATTGTGCTTCAGATTGCAATTAATGAAAAAGAAGCACAGGACGTTGCTGTAATAGAAGTTGAAAAAGACAATAATACAGTGGTTTCACTTCAAATAATTGGTGATGAAAACCTCTATGGTAAGGATTATATCCTTGAACCCGGCAAAGCAAAAGAAACCCCAAACCCTGGATATACTGGTGGAAATGGGAATACCACAGTAAATAATGTTACTAATAATTATTACTCTGGAAATGATTACACTTATGCTGCATCAGAAGTAGGTGGCTGGCCTATCATTCTTTTTATGTTTACCCCAGCTTACATTGCTTATCATTCGCCATACTACTGGGGTTATTATCCTCCTCACTGGCGTCCATGGACCCCTTGGTATTATGATCATTATCGCGAATATCATCACACACACTACGGGCATTACTACAGAGGTAATCATTACCGCGCACCCATTGCACACAATTATTATGGAACACGCCGATCGTCGTCGGTTACTGTTGATACAAGAAGAAAAAGTGGAGCCTACAGCAATACATACAAAAAGTCAGACAGCAAACCTGATAATAAACAATCTAATGTTCTAAAGCAGAATAACACAAATAAACAACAACCTGGCTATAATCAATCTAAGGGAAATAAACTTCAGCCAAACACCAATCAAAGCAAGGGAAATAATCAAAACTCAAATTACAATCAAAGTAAAGGGACTAATCAAAACTCTAATTACAATCAGAATAAAGGGAATAATAGGTCTAATTACAATCAAAACAAGGGGAATAAGCAAGAAAATACCTATAAGCAAGGTTCAGGAAACAAACAACAACCAGTTAATAAGCAATCTCCTTCAAACAAACAAAAACCTGAAAATAAACAAACTCCAGTGAAGAATGAAAAGAAAGGTCAGGATAAAACCACTAATGATGGAGGGAAAAGAAATTAGGGGAAATATTTCTGAGTCAAGAATTTAAAAATTAAAATAAACGATAGTTTAATAAGCCTCAGGTTCATAGCCTGGGGCTTATTTTTTGCAATTAGAATTTTTATAAATCAAGGCTTGATTTGAATCTTATTTGTACTTAGTGGTCCATTATTTTCTGAATCTGATTATGATTTATTATGTTGTTTAAACTGATATTTAGTGAACAAAACTTTATTTCAGCTTGTTTAGAAGAAAACTAAAAGCATGAAATTAATAATTATCAGCATCTCTATTTTATTTTCTACAATAAGCGGATTTGCACAAAACAGAACAATTAGTAATCAAACAAATCAAAATAACATGACAACAACAGCAAATTTCATTTTCCCTGAATTGCCTTATGCTTATGATGCATTAGAGCCCTATATCGACAAAATGACTATGGAAATTCACTATTCTAAGCATTTTAAAGCCTATTTCGATAATTTCTTAAAATCGATAAGCGGAACAGAACTTGAAAAAAGTGATATTAAAACCATTTTCAGCAACATCAGCAAATCTCCGGTTGCGGTTAGAAATAATAGCGGTGGATATTATAACCATAAGTTGTTTTGGGAAAGTATGACTCCAAATTTCAAAGATGCCTCAGGGCCGATTCTTGATGCTATCGTGAAAGAATTTGGTTCAATGGAAAATTTTAAAAATCAATTTGAAGAAGCAGCAAAAACCCGTTTTGGCAGCGGATGGGCATGGTTGTGCATTGATGCAAACCACAAATTATTCATTTCCTCAACTCCAAATCAGGATAATCCCCTAATGGATGTTGCCGATAAAAAAGGAACTCCTTTGCTTACTTTGGATGTTTGGGAGCATGCCTATTATTTAAAATATCAAAACCGCAGACCCGAATATATTTCCAGTTTTTGGCACGTTGTAAATTGGGAAATGGTGAACAAAAGGTTTTTGGACGCAATAAAATAGATAGAGTTTTTTGAAGAAATTTAAAGGGCTCCAGATTTAACTGATGAGCCTTTTTTCTTTAATTATCTGCAGATTACAATTGCAATTACGAATAATCTTAAAAAGCAACAATAAAAAAAAATAGAGTCTTTTCATTTTATATCTACAAATGTATTGCCTGAACCAAATTAATTTGTAAATTTGTATCATGAATAAACTCTTTTAAACATTAACATTTTTAACATGAAAAAACTATTAACACTATTGTTAGGCGTAATTTTCAGTATGAGCATTCAAGCCCAAACTACCCTAATTCAGGAAGGTTTTGAAACCCTCCCTTTTAAGTTTACCTCCTCAAATACAGCTGGAGCTAGCCACTGGAACACTTCGACCAGTCTCAAGAAATCTGGAGCAAAATCCGATTCATGTTCAGTTATTTCAGGTTTAACTACATTTTTATTGTCTGATACATTCAATACAGATGGGAAGCAATTTGTTTTACTTGAATTTTCGCATATTGCAAAGATTAATTATCTGGATAGAGCAGAAATCGAAATTTCTGTAAACAATGGAAATTGGACAAAACTTACAACTGCAATGTATCTTGGAACCTCCACCAACTTTACCTTGTATGGCGATCGTTTCGATTCGAGGTCATACAGTGAATGGGATTTCGCCCACGATTCAATTGTCCCTAATAACACATGGTGGAAAACTGAGATATTTAATATTTCTTCCGTTGCAAAAGACACTAACAATATAGCTATTCGCTTTCGCTTAAGCGATTATACTCCTGCAGGAGCAGTTGGGGCTTATGGTTGGTTAATTGATGATGTTAAAATATCGGCATCAGTTAATGAAATTATTCCTCCTTCAATTACTTATACTGCCCCCATCTATCAAGATTCAGTATTTTCAACAGGGCCGTTTAATATTAGTGCCAATATAATCGATGCATCTGGCATATCCAGTGCAAAATTATTCTATAAAGTAAATGGTGGTCCTTTAGATTCAATCCCAATGGTTTTAGGGGTAGGGAGTAATTATAGTGCAAATATTCCTAGTATGACCTATCAGAATAGTGTTGATTATTACATTAGGGCAATAGATTCTATGCAGAATGTAGCCGTATCAGCAACGAAAAATTTTATTATTAAACAAAGTAACATCTACATACAAGTAGGAACTGGTACTACCACAGGGTCTTATCCATTCAACTTCGCGACTAATTTTGGCTACGCTAGGAGTGGAGCTCTTTATAAATATTCTGAAGTTAATAGATATGGTACTATCCTAACTCTTTCATGGAAAGTTGCAACAGGAGCAGCTACAAATTGCCCTATTAAAATATATATAAAATCGGATACAGCTAATGTTCTAACTGCAACTACATGGGCAAATATGATCAACGGAGCCACCCTTGCCTATAGCAATACAGTTAATTTTCCTGACACAGGATGGAAAACAATTACGTTAACGACTCCTTTTAATTATACTTCGGGAAATCTAATTGTTCTTTGTGAAGCTAATTATGGAGCATCAGGTACAACTCCAGCTCCGGTATTTAATTATACTGCTTCATTTACTAATTCACATTATTATAATTATGCAAATACAACTCCACCAACTGGCAATGGTTTTCTGAATACCTCGCGGCCAAATATAAAATTTGGGTACCCACCTGATACTTATACTCAGGATGCTGGGATTACACAAATTACCAGCCCTTCTGGGACCATTGTTGCCAATTCGAATTTAGATTTTCAAGTAAGATTAAGAAACTTCGGAAGTGTGAATTTGGTGAAAGCAAATATTTATTGGCAAATTGATAATAACCCTGCTAACCTGTTTTCATGGAATGGTTTATTATTGCAGGATGTTGTTATCCCTATATTAACGATCAGTAATAATGCTTTATTCACTGTTGGAAATCATACAATTAGATCATGGACTGATTTGCCAAACGACAGCCTCGATCAAAACCATTTAAATGACACTGCTTACGCATCTGTTTATGCATGTAGTTCAATATTAAATGGCTCCTATACTTTAGGAGGTGTAACTGCTGATTTTCCTACTTTTGCTGCTGCAAATGTTGCTTTACAAAACTGTGGAGTTATTGGACCAGTTATTTTCAGGGTTAACCCTGGTACCTATAATGAGAAAATTGTTTTCACCCCTATCAATGGAGCTTCAACACTGAACACCATTACATTCCAGTCTGCTAATGGAGATAGTACTAGTGTTATTATCCAGGATTCTGCAACTGCGGTGGCTAACAATTATATTTTTAAATTGGATGGAGCTGATTTTTTCAAGTTTATAAAAATGACCTTTAATCAAAAAGGAGCTACTTATGGCAATTGTATAAATATCTCTAACGGTTCAATCAATAACCAATTTAGTAATAATCGTTTTCTTGCTCCTGTTACAGCAACTAACTCCTTTGACAGAGCAATTTTTTATTCTCCAACAGGACTAACTTCCGTAGACTCAAATAATCTTATCTCAAATAATCTGTTCAGTAATGGAGCATATGGTGTTTATATGGGAGGCGGATCTACCACTGTTAGAGAAGTAAAAAATATTGTTTCAGGAAACACTTTTACAAATCAAAATGGATTCGGAATTTATCTATATTATCAGGATGGAACTCAGGTTCTAAATAATACAATTACGACAACGGTCACAAATGTTGCCTTTAATGGAATATATTCAAATTATTGTTATAATAAAATGAGGATTTGGGGCAACAAGATTTCAGCACCCAATACTCATGGCTATGGAATTAGCATTTATTACAACACAGGACTTTTAAATAGTGAAGGTTTAGTTGCAAATAACTTTATCAGCATGGGTGGAGTAGCATTATCAAACGCTTATGGTATTTATAGTAATTATTCAACTTTTCAAAACTATTATTATAACAGCATAAATGTAACTAGCACATATGCCACAAGTGCCGGGATTTATATTGCTGGAACTGGGACTTTGTCTTTAAACGTAAAAAACAATATCTTTAATAATACAGGAACTGGTTATTCATACTATGTTGCTACAACAACAGGAATTGTAAGTGATTACAATGATTTATATACTGCAGGTGCTAATTTGGGATATTGGACTGCAAACAGAGCTACTCTTGCCGCATGGAGAACTGCATCCTTACAGGATAATAACTCAATCTCTACTAATCCTTATTTCTTCACTCCAACAAATTTACACTTATCGAATGTATCAATAAATGCAAAAGCAACTCCAATCTCAGGGATTTCTATTGATATCGACGGTGATGATAGAGATGCTGCAACACCAGATATTGGTGCAGATGAATTTTTTCCAATTAATTATGATTTAGCGCTAATTACAGTTATTGCTCCTGTTTCGAATTGCTCGATGTCAACGACTGAAACTGTTACAGTTAGAATTAAAAATTTCGGAATCAACCCTATAACGACTGCAACCTTATACTACTCAATAGACAACGGTACACCAGTACAGGGGACTTTTAACGGAAATATTTTAACTGATTCAATTTATGATTTTACCTTTACTACT
>CAIXTV010000246.1 GCA_903922465.1 uncultured bacterium | reverse complement strand
CAACGTTTGCTCGATTATATTACTCCTGACTTCGTACATGTGTTATTTGAAGGCAAAATAGTGAAAACAGGCGGTAAGGAATTGGCTTTGATATTGGAAGAAAAGGGTTATGATTGGATTAAAACCGAAATTGAACAAGCTAAATCCTAAACCGTCATGAAAACCGCTGATGCAATATTTGAAACGAAGAAGCAGTTTATGCTTCAGGCGTTTCAGCAGAATTTTGAGGCTATTTCGGCTTCAGATACTGCCCAAATGACCCGCCTTCGTTCGGATGCTATTAAGACATTCGAGAAATTGGGATTCCCTTCGCAAGCATTGGAGAAATGGAAGAATACTAATTTAACAGATGCGCTTCATAACGATTTCGAAATCTCTTATTCGAAGCCTGAAAAGCCTGTCGACATCAACAACATCTTCAAATGCGAGATACATAACTTCGAAACCTACCTGTTTACGCAGTTAAATCAGAATTATATCTTCAGTCAATCTCCGCTTACCATCTTAGATAACGGAATTATAGCCGGTAGTTTGGCGGAAGTCATGAAATTGTATCCTGAATTGTTTGCCAAATATTATTCAAAGAAGATTCCTGCTGATAAAGATAATGGTTTGGTTGCCCTGAACACGGCTTTTGCACAGGATGGCTTCTTTATTTATGTGCCCGACAACGTTCAGGTGGAGAAACCGGTGCAAATGGTTCACCTTGTCAACACAAATCATAATGTGATGATACATCCCCGAAACCTCATTGTGTTGGGGAAGAACAGCAAGCTGACTCTGCTTCAGTGCGACGATTCTATTAATCATCAATTCAGCTTTATCAATGCGGTTTCGGAGTATTATCTCGACGAATACGCTTCTCTCGACCATTATAAGCTTCAAAATAAAGACGATAAGTCTGTTCTTTATACCCACAACTTCTTTCACCTGGAAAACAACAGCAATCTTTCGACCAATACCATCTCATTGAACGGCGGATTGATACGTAATGAAGCTTACATCAGCATTGATGGTGAGCATTGCGATGTTAATGCTTACGGATTGTACCTTGTGGATGCAAAACAGCATGTCGACAATAACATCTTCGTCGAACATCTGAAACCCAACAGCAATAGCAATGAGCTTTTCAAGGGAATTATTGATGATCAGGCTTCAGCAGTGTTCAACGGGCATGTTTATGTGAAAAAGGATGCTCAAAAGACCAATGCTTTCCAGAGAAATAAGAATATTTTGATGACCAACGAGGCAAAAGTGAACACTAAGCCTTTCCTTGAGATATATGCAGATGACGTAAAGTGCAGTCACGGGGCAACAGTGGGACAATTGGACCCCGAAGCCTTGTTTTATTTGCGCTCAAGGGGGATTTGCGAACGTTCAGCCCGCATGTTGCTGATGTATGCTTTCGGAGTGGAAGTGGTCAACAACATTTCTATCGAAATACTAAAGACCCGCATTGCCAAAATGGTAGAAATGCGTCTGAAAGGTGAGCTTTCTATATGCGACCAGTGTGTTATTCACTGTAAAGATGAGAAAGAGATTACATTTAATATTGATTTAAGCAAAATTTGATATTATTGTCAAACATGAATTCCATAAAAGTCCAAAATTCCAAGTCTCAAATCTCAAAATCCAAGGAGAAAAACCATCAATTCGGGATTTCCTCCTTGGAATTTGGAATTTGGAGCTTGAGACTTGGGTCTTTTTAATAAACACAAACTCGTTTTAACAAATAATAATCTACCCAGGATGCCCAACTTCGACCCAATTTCCATCAGAAACGACTTTCCCATACTGCAAACACAGGTTTATGGCAAACCTTTGGTATATTTCGATAACGCTGCCACCACTCAGAAGCCGCAAGTGGTGATTGATGTGCTGAATAACTACTATACGCATCAAAACAGCAACATTCACCGTGGGGTTCACTACCTTTCGCAGGAGGCAACGACGGCTTTCGAGAAGGCAAGGGAGAGTGTGAGGGGTTTTATCAATGCAAAACATTCGCGTGAGGTCATTTTTACGAGAGGAACCACGGAATCTATCAACCTTGTGGCGTCTTCTTTCGGAAAATGCTTCCTGAAAAAGGGGGATAACATCATAATTTCGGCAATGGAGCATCATTCGAACATCGTTCCCTGGCAAATGGTTTGCGAAGAGCATCATGCGGAGCTGAAAATCATCCCTATCGACGAAAACGGGGATATTATGATGGACGAATTCGAGAAATTGATTACCGATGATACGCGTTTGGTGGCGGTGACGCATATTTCTAACGTGCTTGGTACGATTAATCCCATAGAAAAGATCATTAAGAAGTCGCATCAGTTTGATATACCGGTATTAATCGACGGTGCTCAGGGAATTTCGCACACTGAGGTGGACGTTCAGGCGTTAAATTGTGATTTTTATTGTTTTTCGGGACATAAAATGTACGCTCCTATGGGCGTGGGAGTGCTTTACGGTAAGGAATACTGGTTAGAGCAAATGCCTCCATATCAAGGGGGTGGGGAAATGATTAAAGAGGTGACTTTCAAGAGAACTACCTATAACGAACTGCCCTATAAGTTCGAAGCAGGGACGCCCAATGTTGGGGATGTGCTCGGTTTGGAGGCTGCCATACAGTATATGAAAAAGTTGACCTTGCCTGCGATTGCTGAATACGAGAATTCGTTGCTGCAATACGCCACTTCGCGACTATCTGCTTATGAAGACATTACGATTATCGGCAATTCGAAACAAAAGGCTTCGGTTCTTTCATTCCTTATCGAGCAAGTGCATCCTTATGATGCGGGTGTGATTATCGACAAGATGGGAATTGCCATACGCACAGGACATCATTGTGCACAACCCCTGATGGATTGGCTGAACATTTCGGGTACCATGCGGGCTTCCTTCGCTTTTTACAACACCAAAGAGGAAATTGATAAGATGATGGACGCTGTGGTCGTCATCAGGACGATGTTCCTCTAGGAAGACCCAAATTCCAAATTTCAAATTCCAAGATCCAAGGGGGGAGTTCGGGGATTTTAAGTGTTTATTCCAAAGACATATTTTTAAGTCCCAAATTCCAAAATTCAAATTCCAAGACCCAAGGAGTTCGCTCGTAATTTTTTAGTGTTATTTTCAAATTTAGATTTGAAAGACTCAAATTTTAAAGCTCCGCAGGCACTTCTTGGGTCTTGGGTCTTGAAATTTGGGTCTTGGGTCTTTATTACTAGCCGATGAAACAACAAACTTAAATTAACGGAGGCACTTCTTGGAATTTGGATCTTGAAATTTGGGTCTTGGGGCTTTATTACTAGCCGATGAAACAACAAACTTAAATTAACGGAGGCACTTCTTGGGTCTTGGATCTTGAAATTTGGGTCTTGGGGCTTAATTCCCTTTCTCCAAATTGAGCTAAGCAATAATAAACGAATTGTTGAGAAAGTGATTAAAGAGGTAACAAGTCCAAATGGTGTTGCAGAAGATGAGGATGAGGAGGAAAATGAGTTTGGGACGGCGTTTTAGTTTGTTGAAAAGGAGAAAATAGAGCAAAGTGAGGCATAAAAGGAAATATCCGCCGTCTAAAAAGCTGAGATGATGCTGATAGGGTCCGTGAATGAGGAGCAAATAGCCCAAAATTGCCCAAGGAAGCATCATCAGAATAAGAAGTGTTATCGTATAAGGCTTCGCTTTTTGTATAATTATAAAAAAGAAGATATAAAAGAAGGGTGAAATCATAATATAACGGTGTAATCCGTTCAGATTTCCACCCTGGGTGAGCATTACAAACAGAAAACTCCCTATAAAATAGACGATTGATAGTACATAGAGGTAATCTTTTTTGGTATTCCTTGCAAAAAGACTGATCAGAGCGGGGTTTCCCATATTGTATAGCCTTCTCATGAAGATAGGAAGGATTAAAATTGAAGGAATGGCGATGCAACATATCGCAAAAACATTCATTCCGTAACTTTCTGTCGACCAATCGGTAATGGTGGTGGGTAATTGAAAATTATGATCCCAGAAACGGCTGTGCACCTCAAACATTTTTACAAAACTTCCGCTATAAATAAAATGTATAATGAAGCTAATGGCTATTCCTATGCCGATTGGGAGCAGCTTTTTGCCCAATTCCCTCCAAAAAAGCTTTGAATTTCGATGTAAAAGGTAAAAATAGATGTCAGTACAAATAATTGCCATAGCTACAATGAGGAAAGAGGGTCTGCTGAGGGTAAAAGCGAGCATTCCGACAAAGAAAATCCAGTATTTTCCCCTGAATAAGCCCCATAAAGCCACACTTAGGGTGAAAATGAAGCTTGCTTCGCAGTAGGGAAGGTAAAAAGAGAAGACCGAAGGCAGGCTGAGTGCCAATGCAAAGAGACAAGCGCGGTCGAAACGGCTGAAATCTTCCGGAGCGAGGAATAATTTCGACAAAATCACTAAAGAAATGGCAAATAAAAGGAAGTTTAGTACGGAAATGAAGGGTGCAGGCAGGTGGCTAAGCCACCAAATGAAGGGAAATAGCGGAGAAAAGGCATACGTACCGGCTCCGGGCCACGAATCATCGCGTCCATAGCCATGTTCAGCCATATATTTATAAAAAACCACGTCCCAATGCAGGAAATGAGCCTCATCGAACGTGGTAAAACTCTTGTTTGTCTTCGTGATATGGGCAGTATCCATCACGCTTGCCGTGTCGGAAGTATTCGAATAGGTAAAAGCGATTCGTCCAAGCGTATTGTCGAAAACCATCTGGTTTTGAAGCAACTTAAACAGCAACAAAGTCAGCAGAAAAACGCCTGCAATGATGAGAATTTTGGTGCTAAGAGGGTGCTTCATGGGGGTTTTCTTCAATAATAATTCAATTAATTTTCTTTTTTCAATATATCTTTTTAAAAATGAGTTAAGAACAAGGAATATTGATTTTTGATTTTAGAAGAAGTCTGACAAACAAGCTTTTAAACAAAAATCGTAAAACCTGAATCGTTAATCTTTATTCATAAATCCAAAGAAAAAAGATTTTAAAACGCAATATTCTTAAAAACACCTTATGTGTGTTTTCAATTTAAATTAGGTTACACAAAAATACAGCATTTATTTAATTCGCAAGTGTTTTTTGGTGTAGAAGTGCAATTAATGTTTAGGTTAAACGGAGACGGCACTTTGTAGAATTTAGATAATAGTTTGATATTGTGATTTGTGTGATTTCACAAAGAGGGAAGTCCATCTCGATGAACGGAGACGGACAGGTGCTTTTTTGCGAAAAATATTTGCTGAAATGATTGATATATAATTTGGTATAAGCATTTTTGGGGTCTTGGAATGAAAAATAGAAGAATCCCGGTCGTAAATAGAGGTGTCCCAGTAAGAAATAGAAGCAAGCCGGTAAGAAATAGAGGTGTCCTGTTCGTAAATAGAAGAATGACAGATTTTGCTAGGGGATTGCAATGCTGTGGATGAATTAGGAATAAAAAGAAGAAGTAACTCGTTAAGTGTAGCATATTGCTGCGCTTCCTCCCATTCTAAACCACTGCCGTCATTGCGAATCCCCATTCCTTTGGCATAGCAAGTCATAGGACAATCATAAATTAATTGTTCATTAAGTTTCGGGTTTAAACACAATGTACACTAAGAAAATCCACAATGTTCACAAAGAGGAATTTCTTAAATATATAGTGAAAACTCTTAGTTGTCTTAGTGGAAGCATAGTGTTCCCAATGTTTAATTTAATTCCTCCAGACTTGTCATAAGTAGAAAACTGCCTGATAACAAAAGGAAAGGCAAGGAGTAATCGTTTGATTGCGTGATAAAATGTTTGTATTCGCTGGATAATAATAAAAAAACCAAACAGGTTTGTAAAGTCTGTTTGGTTTAGTGAATAAACTCCGGAGGAGGAGTTTTATTAATTGGGGAAGTGAATAAAATTATTCTTTCACTAATTTCTTAATTGTAGTTTTCCCATTAATGGTGATATTTACAAAATACATTCCTTTGCTATAGTTTCCCATTTCAATGGGTAATGAGATTCCACCTGAAAGGATACCATAATTCTTTTGTGCAAGGAGGGCCCCATTCAATTCATAAATAGCTACTGAAACGTTTGATTCTTTGGTCAAATTTAAAGTAATACTACTTCTCTCGTTAGTTGGATTTGGGGATAAACTTATTTGTGAGCCTAAGTCGTAAGTTTCTGAAATAGATGTTGTTCCTATTTCTGTTCCAGTGACATAGCCATTGGTGATGGCTTCTGGTATGGTTGTTTCTGAGGCATTGTCAATTTTACCTATGTTATCAATAAATAAACCTAGAATGTTAATTTTTGTTGCATCCCAGCTGGCTGGTAATGTATACGTAAATGTATGAGTGAATGATTGAGTGGCATTAGCACTTGCGCCGAATGCATTGGGTAATCCTGGGAAATCAGGACTGATTACACGACCTACGTGATTGTAATGCATTTGAGCAGCAGGAACAGGATTAGGTAAAAGTTCGTATCCTCCCATAACACCAGAAGTGCCACCGGCATAATAATTTGATTGATTATATCCGCTCGCTGTTCCGGTAACATCATCTTCTGTAATAACACAGGCAATTCTGTAATCACCACTAATGTTTTGTTGCATGGTAGTTGTTAATGAAACTTTTAATACGCGGGTTGTCGAATCATAAGTTGCTCCATTTCTTGTAACAGCTTTTGGTGCAATTTGAATGCGATTGAGGAAGTCAGTTTCCATAGCACTTGGATCAACTCCGGTAAATCTATCAACAAGTGCGGTTGGATAACCTGGAACTAATGGAGCAATTGCTGCATCATAAATAGTAAATACCATAGGGTCGGCATTGTGGACGGCAATACCGGCAAAATAACCGGCATATTTTGTTTTCATCATATCCATATACACAGCACCTCTCACACACCATCCGCACCATGTTCCGGTTGCTTCTTCAACTGCTACCATTTTGCCATCGGCAGGGATAACGGGAGTAATAGTAGTCTTTATAGTATCGTCTGTATTGTCAGCATCAGGACCTAATCCATTTACGTTGCTTAAGATGGCTCTGAATGTGTTTGCTCCGGGAAGTAAAGTGAAGGGGGTTGTAATGTTTACGGTTGTTGTTGCTAATGAAGCAAGATTAGCCGCTGTGATATTTTGAACAACGGGAGTGCCACCATTTTGATCTACAGAAAGATCGAATGAAGTAATTGTTGTTGTTCCAAGGTTGCGAACTTTCACAGCAAGATTACGTGTTTGACCAACCAAGCCATTAGTTACACTTATTAAATTGGCTGCAGCATCTACAGGGGGTAGGGTGTAGGGAACGACATTGTATGAAACATCGTCAACCCAAAAGCTAGCCGTAGCATCAGGAGGGAAAATATCGATTGCATATACTTGATTGTTTGCGTTCTGCCAGCTTCCTTTTAAAGTGTCATCGATAGATAATTTCCATACATTTGAATTGAAATTTGCATCAATTGATAATTTAAACCATTGACCAAAAGGATGTGTGCTTGTTAATACTGAAGTTCCGCTGTTCTGAATGCTTACAGATCCGTTTGCATTCATATAGCAATCTAAAGTATACATGTTTCCCATAGTTGCATTTCCCTGGAAATTGAAATAGGCATCTTTGCCTGTTGGGATTTTAAACCAAGCAGTAAAGTTAAACTGTCCGGTGGTGAGTGGTGTAGTATTAAATGGCAATACACAATCCTGAGGTCCACCCGTTGTAGCAGAAGAGGAGAAATAAATTGATTTGGTTCCAGAAGTAGTATGATTATCTGTTGAAACAACATTCACGTCATCTGTTCCACCACCGGCGCCACTCCATGTTCCCCAATTTGCCGATTGAGGGCCAAGCAGAGAGCCTACGGTATAGGTTTCGAAGTCATCGGAAAATGTTTGAGCATAAGTCATTGAAAGACTAAGCAAACATGTAAAAATCAAAGTAATTGCTTTATTCATTATGATAAATAATTTAATGTACCTACTCATAAGGCTTTTCGGATTACGCCCCCGACGAAATGCTTTGTCGAACCAAGCCCTGACGAAATGTCTTGTCAGGATAAGACCCGTTTATTTATTTGGTTTCAGGTCTCCAATTTTACATTGCAATAATACAAATAATTTAAGTATAAAATTATAATTACTGCCAAATTCAATTCTTACGTCAACAGGGGAAATAGAATGCGGATGAGGCGGAAGGAAATTGCGGATTGGCGCTGATTGTTGATTTATACAGGCAAAGCCTATTGGGATAGGCTAGTTTGAGGTTGGAAGTTTAGCTTAGATTTGGTTTCTGGCTAAAGGGGCGCAAAATTATCTGATAATAGTTGTCGACCCATTTATTGAAGAGGCTTTTCCTGTAATATCAGTATAGTTAATAAGCCAATAGTAAACTCCATCAGCAAAATCTTTTCCTTCCCAAGCAATTTGAAGGTCGTTGGTTTCATAAATCAACTTACCCCATCTATTGAATATTGAAGTATTCATTTTTAATATTCCTTTTCTCTTTCCGGGTGTAAAAACATCATTAATTCCATCCCCATTAGGCGTAAAGACATTAGGGATTTCAAGGTCAATGTCGCAATCATTAATGTTTATAGTAACTACATCAGTCCCAATGCAAGTGTTTGATGTAACTCTTACCCAATAAGTGTTTATTGATGGGTTGGCAGAAGAAATTGTAAAGGTTGAGGTTGTTGAGCTATCTTGCCATTTATAAGATGTAAATGTGCCTGGCGTAAGTTCAATTAGTAAATGCAACTTTTAAGAAAATTCAGAAAGCATTAAAATTAATTTTTTCAGGAAGAAACAGAGAAATAAATTCTCCGTTTCCTTCACTGAATGGGAAAATTTTCTTTTTTTGCCTCCTAAATCGCTAAAAATAAGTTGCAAATGAAACATATTACCAGAGAGCAAAGATACTTAATAGAAGCATATCTAAAAAGCGAAAAATCAAGGATGTTTTTCTAAAGAGTTAAACATTAATCAAAGCAGTATTGGAAGAGAGATTAAAAGGAATTTTCACAAGCATGGT
>CAIXTV010000245.1 GCA_903922465.1 uncultured bacterium | reverse complement strand
AAACCCAAGCTCGACCTGTTGGAAATAAAGCTGAAAAGGGGAGCCGCACAATTGGGCAAACCTGTTTCCGCCTTCGGGTTGCCAAAGCTGCGGGCCAACATTAAGGCCAAAAATGCCGAAGGCTTGCTTGCCGGCCTCGCGCTGCTGCTGCGCGAAATAGACAACAATACCGCAGCGCTGCAAGCCAAGGGGTTTACGGCCGCCATGCGCGGGGAGTTTGCCACCGACCTTGCCGCCATTGGCACGTACAACAAGCAACAGAACGAAATAATGGACCAGCGCGGCGAACTAACAGCCGAAAACAAAGCCGTGCTGATCGATTATTGGCGCGATATTTCCGAACTGTTGAGCATAGGCAAGCTGCTGTATGCCAACAACCCCGTAAAAAAGAAAGAATACACCTTTGCCTCCCTCCGCCCAAGGGTAAGGCGCGATAGTAAAAAGGTTGTGCCAAATGCTGAGGGTGGGGCTGCTGAAGGTGGGGGAGTGGTCGGGGGATAGGATTTAAAAAGAAATACGCGAAAGGAATCGCGAGGGAGCGGGGAAAACATATATTCAAGATAAAAAATTCAGTTAAAATGAAAATTGCAGAATTAATTTTTAAAAAAGTAAATAGAGACTATTTGTTGCCTTCAATTCAAAGAGAGTTTGTTTGGTTGAAAAATCCACTTGAAAAGAAAATTGAAAAACTCTTTGATTCTATAATGCAAAAATATCCCTTCGGGTCTATTTTAGTTTGGGAAGTTGATAAACCCGTTGAATTGGAAAAAATTCAATGGGAAGTCTATAATTTTGTACAGGATTATGATGAAGATGCCCCTCATAACAAAACTGCAAGTATAAATGGCTTTACAAAACTTTTTTTAGTGATAGATGGTCAACAAAGACTATCTGCTTTAAATGTTGGCTTAAAGGGTTCCCACAATAAGTCTTCTTATAAAAAAAAGAAAATTTTGAAATTATTTCTGAATCTATTCTCAGATATTGAAAATGATCCTGACAATAATTATGGTTTGAAATATGAATTCAAATTTCGTGAAAATAGTCCCGAAAATAGTCCCGAAAATGATTCCGAACTATGGTTTGAAGTTGGTAAGGTGCTTGATTTTTACGATAAAGACACTGAAGTTTTTAAAGAACATTTTGACCAATCAATTCGTCTAAAAACAAAAGACAATGAAAAAATAATAAAGGCTAAAATGACTTTAGGACAGTTACACCAAACACTTTGTTGCGATGATTCATTAATAATTATACCTGTAACAGGTGACGATGAAAAAGCTTTAAATGTATTTGTGCGTACTAATGATGGGGGCATTAAACTTGAAAAAGCAGATTTGTTATTGTCCTATATGGAATCTAACAAAGGTATCTTTAAGCCTAATGGTGCAAGAAAAGAAATTTTTGGTTTTGTTGATCAGCTTAATAAGGAAGAATTGCATAAGCCAGATTATAATATTGCAAAGGACGACGTACTCAAAGCTGCACTTGTATTATCAAATTTAGAAGTACAGTATAAGTTAAAAAATTTCAACAAAGAAAACTTAGAAATCATTTCTGATAATTGGGAAATAATTAAAAAATATTTAGAACTGACTGTAAAACTAATTGCACGTTACGGCTTTTCCTCAAAAAATATTATTTCAAAAAATTCTCTTATTCCAATTTCTTATTATTTAATGAAGAAATCTGTTTCAAACAGTTTTATAGCCTCACAGTCAACTATTGATATTAAAAACAAAAGTGAAATAATAAAATGGCTAATTATTTCACAACTTACAGGGGCATTCGGAAGTGCATCCGACTCAACATTAAAATCCGTTAGAGAGGCAATTGATAGCAATAAATCTTTTTCTGATATTAATCATTTGAAAAACATTGAAAAAGAGGATGTTGAAAAATGGATTAATAAAGAATCCTATGGTTCAAGATATTCTCATTTAATTCTGCTTTTAGTTACTAAAAATATGTATTGGGATGCCTGTCATCAAGACCATATCTTCCCAGGAAGTAAATTTAATGAAGATGAGTATCAAAAAATATCTTTAACTAAAATGCAAATCAATTACTATGAGAAATATAAAAATTCAATAATAAATCTACATTTACTTAATCCCTCTGTGAATATTGTTAAGAGTGATGATGATTTCATTGATTGGAAAATAACTCAAAATAAAGATTTTTTAGAATCCTCATTAATACCAACTGAAATAGATTTAAATTTTAAAAACTTTGAGACCTTTATTGAAAAGCGAAAACAGAAACTAATAGACAAAATATATGAGACATTAATGCCCAAAAACATATAACTAACTATAGAACTTCGTTTGCGCATCCTCTTTTTAGACATCACAACCTATCTAAAATACATATAAAAAATGGAAACAGTAAGATTTATAAATTTGGAACAAAGTACTGGCGAACTGATAATGGATTTAGAAGATGAATCTTCAATTTTGAAGATGGCTATTTTTTATTTAGAACAGAAAACATCACATTTGTCAGACGAAGAGTTTATTGAGTATCTTAAGAAAAAGATGAACAAAACACCTCATGACACCTACGGAGAAATGATTGAGTTCGATGAAGACATTTATGGTAAGTATTCATTTTTATCGAAGCATAAATTAGAACTCCAGGGTACTATCCAATATATATTGGGTTTAGCAATTGATGCTAACAATTTACATTCTGTTCGGACAGGTCATATTATTCCGTATGAAGAGTAGCTCAGTCTGCCTAAAGATAATATTTGAAAGATAGTTTCAAATGAAATTTCATCTTGTTTTGCATCTTCTTATCAGATGCGTGTGTTTCAAATTAGTTCTAATTTCCAACCTGCTATTCGATTTTTTGCTTGTCAAGTTGGTTTATAAAAAAACTGTCCTAATTTAGGTTAATGAAAATAATATGACGAATATTCTGGAATTAAATAAGAAATACCCCAATGGAGAATTGGCATCGACAGAGGGTGATAAGGAATTGCGATATAAATTGTTTTCGCCTTTGTTTATAAATCTATATGAGAACAAAGTTGTTTATCATGAGCGTTTTACCTGTATCATTCAGTTATCCGACATAGAACTTACTCCTGAGCGATTTTATGCTAAAGCCCGCCTCCATTTAGTGATTAAGCCAGCACCGCGTAGGCATAAGCCTTTACCGGAAACATGGGAAATTAGCGCAAATTGGAGTTTTCTTAGCTTAGATGAAGGTTGTTTATCAATGTATTCCGGTTGGATAATTTGGCCTGATCCTTTGTTGGTAGAGTCAGTTGAGAAATTAGTACTTGAAAACAAACTAGATGAGGCATATAATTTGACAATGGGCAAAAAATAAAATAAACCCCGGCACCGCGCGAATCCTTTCGCGTGGTTCAATAAACTTATAACTTAATCAAATACAGTGGTGGATATTTGGGTGTTAGGTGTATTAATAATGTCCTTTAAGAGAGTATATGTGTAGTTGGTCATTTATTATGCCATAAACAAAACGATTTGTTTTATCAATTCTTCGCGACCATTTGTTAGATAATTGATGTTTGAGTGGTTCGGGTTTGCCGATGCCTTTGTATGGCTCTTTGATAATTGAATTTTTGAGTTCGATTATTCTTTCCTGCACAGCCGTATTGTTTGTTTTTTTCCAATAGTCAATATCAGCTTGAGCCTTTTTTGAAAGGACTATTTCCATAAATCATCAAATTCGGCAGAAGTTACTTTTAATCCTTTACCTTGTTTTATCTCTTGTTCAGCTTCTAAAACCATATTTACAAACTCAGGATTGTATGGCGTTTCAGTGGTTGTTAGCTCAAATTTTATCCCGAGTTTTTTTATGGCCGATTTGATTTCTTCTATTTGGGAATTATTGTCGGTATAAGCAGTGATATTGATGGTTTGCATGATATTCATTTTTTGTATGAACTTCTGAACTTGCCTTTATTGTACAAAATTACAAATTATTGTGTTCAAATTTTAACTCATGTACTTGAGCATATTTGCTTTTCAGATGTGTGCTGCACAAATTATCGTTTTCGCAGGGTAGGTTTGCGTTTAATACTATAGTTGGTTCATTTCCCCTTCAACTTTTACACAGTAGCACTCTCCTTATGTGTTCAGTATCCCTATTGTTCTAACTTTAGCTTTATCCCGGTGCGTAAAATTTCAACCATAAATGGATTATCCGAAATCAAATCCGATTCGGAAATTGGGTGTGGTTCAATCCTGCTATCAATTTGTGAGGCCAACAGCATCAACCTTACTTGTGTGTCAAATCTATCGGTATCGGCCAAATTGTCTATTACCAGAGCAATATCAATATCACTATCGGTATGTTGCATATTTTTGGCATAAGAACCAAAAACAAATGCGGAAATTATACCTGTTTGCTGCTGTGAAGCCCTATCAACAAATTGCCTTACAACTCTGCTAATCCTTTTATCCATAGTCTATAAGATTTAAGTTCTTCGATCCAATGAGCACAAAATTCAGGTGTGCATGTTTTTTGAAAGCTCAGTTTATAATCATCATACCTTGCATTGATATTAAACGCGGTGACTGTGGCAAAGAACAAACGCTGATCATCGTTCAGTTCGAGGTTACACTTTTCAGCTAACCGAAGCAGGTTGTGCATATAGGGCGGATATTCATTGGTTGTTTTGACAAATAGAGCTTTTAGGAGCTTTTCAATCATCAAATGACCCACAAACATACTCCAGCTATATCGCCTTGTATCATACAAGGCAACCATGGTTTTAAAATCCTCATCTGAACTTTCGATCCAGTATGTTAAAATTTTATCCCTGTCGAAACCTGCATTTTCCATAGCACAAAAGTAAGGAATATCAAATGATTCCAGTAAAGTTTAAATTTTACCTTCGAACAAATCCTCAATCGGGAAAATCAAATCGTAATCGTTCCAATTCAAATTGCCATCTACAATTTCCCAGCTACCTCCCAAATCCTTTCGCGTGGTTCAATAAACCCGCACATCTGCTTGTGCTCACACTGTTTTCCGGTGGGTGTGGCACACTTTTCATAGAATCACAAATTAACCGGGCATAAAAATTGTTGTACTTTTGGATAAAATTAATTGCTATGAGCACCATAGAGCTTAGGGAGTTGATAATTAATCAGCTAACTCAAATTAATGATACATCTTTCCTGAATGCGATAAAAACGATTTTAGACTCTAAGGCTAAGGAAGAAGCATATAAACTTTTGGGTTATCAGAAAGATAGGATTCGCGCAGGTAGGGAACAACTGCTTAAAGGACAAACTATTTCGCATGATGAATTACAAAAAGAGATTGACCAATTGTTACAATCAAAGTAGAATGGTCGGCCGAAGCGAAATTAGATTTATTGGATATCCTGGAGTTTTATATCAACCGCAATGGGAATTCTAATTATAGTAAAAAACCAAACTCCCGCATTAACAAAAGTATAAGGCTACTATGTAAAAATCCTTTTCTGGGTAAACAAACAGAGGTTGATCCTGTCCGTGCCTTAATAACATGAGATTATCAAATACTTTACGAAGTTTTTGATAAATTAATACTTGTAATTATGATTTGGGATTGTAAAAGGGATCCGGAAAATAAAATAATTGATATTCGTAAAAAGTAATAACCCTAATGCTTTGGATCTTTTTTCTGAGGCTTTAAGAAAAAATCCCTTAATCACGAACATCTTCACCGTTACCTCGCTTATCCTTTCGCGTGGTTCAATAAACTGTCAGCGTGCTTTTAACCCAAGGGTAAAGTGCGATAGCAAAAAGGCTGATAAAAGTGGTGACGGCGGAGTTGTTGAGGGAGGAGGAGTTGTTGGGTAGGTAAAGGATTTACATTAAGCCACGCGAAAGGATTCGCGCGGTAATGGAAAAAAAATCGGCAAAAAAATAAATTTTAAGGGTAAGTGGCATACATTTGTTGTCAGGTATAGGCTTGGTTCAATTTGTGGCAAATACGTAACACAAATACAAAGTTGAATACTAATTGAGTCGAAATCCTCCTATTAACCAATCAGCAAATTTAAATCATTAGATATGATACTAAAGGACAAGAATCTGGTTTATTTAATCAATGGCGTTTTGGTTGTGATTTTATTGTTTGTCAATTGTAAGAAAGATAATACGGGTAGCCAGCCTGAATTGACGACAATACCAGCATTTGAAATTACCGAGAACTCAGCTAAATGTGGAGGTATAATTACTTCTGATGGCGGTGAATCTGTGACAGATCGGGGAGTGTGTTGGAATACAGAACCAAATCCAACAATTATGCACAATAAAACCAATGACGGTCAAGGTGGTGGTAGCTTCTTCAGTTTACTTACGGGTCTAACGGGCAACAAAACTTATTATGTTCGCGCTTATGCAACTAATAAAAAAGGCACAAGCTATGGAATGGCTATGTCTTTTACCACAATTAAATTGGAGATGCCTATCCTGACCACTAGCAGTATTACTGAGCTTACCCAATATTCGGCAGTAAGTGGAGGCGAAATCAGTAGCGATGGTGGTTCCGTAATTATTACAAGAGGAATCTGTTGGGATACAGAGCCTTCACCCACTATACTTGACCACCTGACATTTAATGGCAGCGAAACAGGAGCATACACATCTCATATTGATGGATTACTCTCGAATACTAAGTATTATTTGAGAGCTTATGCCTCAAATTCGGTAGGTACAAGTTACGGTAATGAGATTAGTTTTACGACTTTGATAGATGAAGATATTTTCAAATTGGCCGGAAACGGATCTAAATCATGGAAACTTATCCGAAATGTCAGCACCGGTAGGTATCCCATTGAAGTGGGTAATGAAGACCATTCGCAAATTTGGTGGGCAATGGGGAAATCCAACAATGCCCTCCATGAACGTCCCTGCATGATGAATGATGAATGGATATTTTCAACAAACGGAGCAATGCAGTTTAATGCTCACGAAGATTATTGGGCCGAAGCCGGCATTTTTAATCCTTCCGAAATATGCGAAAGCACAACTTCAATGCTGGGGACTAATCTCCAAGACCTATCTGCCTGGGGAAGTGGAGATCATTCATACGTTATCCGAAAGGATCCTGTCAGGAAATTAACTGCACTTGGTAAGGGCGCATATATAGGGTTCTGTAAACTAGGGAATGGAACTGAGACAAATATTCCTTTGGATTCAGTTTGTTACAATGTTGTAAAACTAACTGACCAAAGTGTTGATACTCTGATTATTGAAGGCTTGTTTAAATGGGATCCATTACAACCAGGAGGCTCTTGGCGCTTTGTCCTGGTTCATTACGACAACCCAGGGGATGAACCACCACTTCCTTGAGTATAGACATAAGTACACAAATGAACCACTTCGCTGCAAGCGGACTATGTACTAAAGTGGAATTATATTTTCATTTATCGCAGGCGGTGGGGAAATTAGGTAGAGAAATTCTACAATCGCATGGTTGCCGAAAAGCGCATAGATGTGCTTGTTAAAAACCAGGAAAGAAGGCACAAAATAGCGGCAAGAATTTACAAACAATTGATATCAATAGTATTAGGGATAAGGATGTCCGGGAAATTGGCGCGGAATGGTTGTCGTACCTCTCTGTTCGGGCGCGTCTTCTTTCAAACGCGTTCGGGTAAAATCCCCAGTTGGCCCAGTTGGCGCGCATCTTATTTTCTGATGCGTGCGGCACAAATTAACCTCCCTTTCGGCGTTCGTCCTTTCTGGACTTCCTTGCAGGGTTGCCTTCATTGACATCTACGGACTGGAAGGAACGTTGCAAAAAATTAAAATTGCGATCCATAATTTGCTTGGATATGGATAGAAATAGCGCTGTTCATCATATTTGTTTACCTTTGCTTTATGAACCAAGAAGAATTACTTGCCAGCGAATTGATAACAGCAAAGGTCGGGCAAAAAGGCTCATCGGTAGAAGTTAAACTTTGGGGTTCATATTCGTTGGGAAACCCCGCTGTTGCGGATTTGCAAGTTATCAAAGTAATCACATGAGACACAGTAGAATAGTCCGTGCCAGATAAATACAACACATTCCAGAACAATTCCGAAGCAGATAGTTGCAATTGAACAAAAAAAAACTAAAGTTTTTGTTAAAACAATCATTGTTGTCCGGTAAAGCAATAATTCTGGACTAAAATGAGGGTAACTAATTGATTATTAATCGCATTTTTTTTCTTTTTCAAAAGTAAGCCCCCTGCTTATCTGGGAACAGTGAGTTTTGATAATTCAATTTATTTT
>CAIXTV010000244.1 GCA_903922465.1 uncultured bacterium | reverse complement strand
TCTTGTTTCTTGATATTCTCTTGTTATGGCAAACCCTTAATACTGTAGAATCAATGAAGCTTATCCCTGTACATTCACCTCTACATTTATGGTATAAAAAGACCATAAAAACAATAGCACTTCTATGACTCAACTCAATAAATCTATTGTATGAAACAAGTCCAGGGAAATCTTCCTTCATATGAAGACAAACATTATTGATGTAAAAATGCTTAAAGTTTCTGAATTGACCTCCATGAAAAGTAATTAATAAGGTGGTTATTTCCGAATCACTAAGTCCTGAATTTCTATTTCTTCTGCCTTTCTCTGAAGGTTCTTTAAGTAGTTTCTTGGAATACTCAACTTCAAATTCATTGCAAAAATCGTCAGCTTTAATGAAAATATCTATAACTTTGTCCTGTAGCATTAGTTTTTGTTTTATTGGTTTGCAATACAAATACAACAATTCTAGTGCAACTATTTATTTGACATCCTGTTAGTTATGAATAATATTATTAACAATCCCTTATCCCGAACTCAGGTTATAAAGAATTTTCAGAAGGGAAGCAGACCTATAAGCAATTAGCTGGCAAATTCAAGTGTTCAATACGAACTATTCAAAGAAAAATAGGCTCGTATCAGGTTTAACTGCCTTTAAAGATGTCTAAGTCAGGAGTAGTGTTAATGGATACAACTTACTGGAAAAGAAATTTTGGAGTGATACTTTTCAAGGATTCTATTTCAAAAGAAAACTTATTGAAATACTATGTCAAAACAGAAACAATTAGGCTTTATCAACTAGGGATTGAAGAATTAATACTGGGAGGTTATACAGTTCTGGCAATTGTTTGTGATGGTCGCAGAGGATTATTAAGTTCATTTGGAAGTACTCCCGTTCAGATGTGCCAATTTCATCAATCTGCTATCATTAGAAGGTATCTTACAAAAACGCCAAGGCTAATTGCAGGTATTGAACTAAAAGAAATAGTAAAATTAATGCCTAATACAGATAAAGAATCTTTCGAGGGAGCTTTGAATGAATGGGGCTTAAAATGGAATGATTTCTTAAATGAAAGAACTACTAATAAAGAATCTGGGAAAAGTGTCCATCCCTAAATAAGGTTGACCGATTTGGTTAGTTATTCATTTTAATTTCTATCGGACAATTATGAGCCAGAGGTTCTTCTTCTGGGTTAAAATCAAGCAGGCTCTATGCCTGCTTGATTTTATAATTCCCATCGGCATAAATAATCGCCTTGGGTCTTCTCTGGGTGGACAAAGATATTAATTTTTCTTCAAATGCTACTGGAGATTGTTTGTTAGGCAAACTATTGTGTATTCTCATATTATTATAATTGTGAACTGCTTTGGCTAATTCATTTCTAAGTTGATCTATTGTTTCTATATTTTTATATTTTAAATATTCATTCTTAATAATACCATTGACTCTTTCTGCATATGCATTTTCCTTAGCATTCAAACACATACTGATAGATATGTTACTATTAAAAAGTAGTTTGTTGTAGTTTTTGTCTATGTACTGACTACCTCTATCTGAATGATGTATTAGCATATTAAGCCCTATTCCTTTTCTTTCTTTTATGGCCATTTTCAAAGCCTTAATATTGTCCTCTGCCCGTAAACTTTCACTAGCATAGAAACCAATGATTTTATGACTATAAATATCAATTATGAAGGTGATATAGCAATATTTATCCTTAACCAGATAATAAGTAATATCTGTCTGCCACACTATGTTTATTGTCATTACTTGAAGGCCTGTTATTAAGTTAGGATAATAGTTTTTCCTTATTGAATAGGTGGTTCGAATGTAGTTTTTAGGTCGTTGAACCCCATACCCCAGGCTCATCATAACATATATAAACTTATCTCTACCTATCCAGTTTGGGTTTAGCATATAATACATCTTTTCTAAACCACAACCTCCATGTTCTTTCCGTATTTGATCCACCTCTGTTATTAATAATTGAAGCTTATCTTGCTGGTCAATAAATCTTCGTTCATATTTATAGACCCCTTGTTTACTAATCCCAATTACTGAGTATAATTGGGTAAGACTATATGAACGGGTTGAAATTGAGGCTTTCATTTTTTGGATGGTGGGGTGTCGAACTTTTTTTTTATATCAATATCAAGTTCTTCTTTGGCAACTTCCATCATCGTCTCAAGATAATCGATCATGATTTGTTTCTGACCCACAATACGTTCTAGATCAATTATCTTTTTTTGTAACTCTTTTACCTTATTTTCGCTGCTCTTTGAGATTTCTACTACTTTTAGTCCTTTCTTATTATAACTCGAATATTTATATATCCAAGTGTAAACAACTGAGTAACATACTCCGTAAAGCCTACTTATCTCTAAGGCAGTAAACTTTCCTGTTTCATACTCTTTTACCCGAGCTTTTTTAAATTCGCACGAAAATACTCTTTTTAATCGTAATCCTACTTTTCTATTTTCCATTTTTTTGACCTTGTTTCTGGTCAACCTATTTCAGGGACGGACAATTCCCTAATCCCGTTATCTATTTTTTGACCATACAATCAACACAAAATATTAAAATTAAAACAGCTCAACTTTTCGATCTAGCTGGTAAAGAGCTGCAATTTAATACATCTGAAGAAAAAATAGATTTAAGTAATTTGCAGAAAGGCGTATACATTCTTAAACTGACAACTATTGATGGGCAATTGGATATTAGAAAAATAATCAAACAATAATAATTGGTCTAAAATCAAATAAACAGTCTTCTAAAACTGTTTCCCTATATTTATTTAACCCGAATTTGGCACAGAAATTTCTCTATGCTAAATTCGGGTTTTTAAAAATCTTTGATAGGTATATCACTATGAATTTCTTTCAACCCCACACATTAAAACTCATGCTTGAGTGAGCAAATCACACCTTCTTTCAATTTGAAATTTTGTTTCTATCGAATTCTGGCAAATGAATTCCCTTCTAATTCATTCTTTTTTCAAAGAAAATGAAATTTAGGCCCACAAATAGCAAAAAAGTAATAATTTTGCCAGCATAAATAATTGTATAATTTAAACCTATCACATGGCTACTAAAAAACGTACGGTTGTTGAAAAAGAGGACGTTGTAGTAAAATTTGTTGGCGATTCTGGCGACGGAATGCAACTTATAGGATCTATGTTTTCTGATACAGCAGCGCTTGCAGGCAACGACCTTGCAACTTTCCCTGATTATCCAGCTGAAATTAGGGCACCTCATAACACCGTTGCAGGTGTTTCAGGTTTTCAAGTTCGCTTTGGAAGTAAAAAAATATTTACTTCTGGCGATATGTGCGACTTAATTGTTTGCATGAATCCCGCTTCTCTTAAATCAAATTTAAAATGGGCAAAAAAAGGAGCTATTCTTATCGTTGACAAAGACACCTTCGATGAAAAAGCTATTGAAAAAGCCGGTTATAAATCTGACCCTTTAGAAGATGGTAGTTTAAAAGACTATAAAGTTTTGGCTATTCCTATTACCTCCCTTACTAAAGAAGGAGTGAAAAATGTGGATGTAGACAATAAAACTGCAGACAAAAGCAAAAACATGTTTTCTTTGGGAGTTGTGTATTACATTTTCAATCGTAAGCTTGACATCACTTTCCATTTATTTGAAGTAAAATTCAAAAAACGTCCAATTATCATCGAACTCAACAAAGCCGCTTTGCAAGCTGGGTATGATTTCGCTGCCGATTTCGACGAAATTGACACTACTTATGAAGTCCCTAAAGCCAAAATGCTCAAAGGAAAATACCGCAACATTACCGGAAACACCGCTACTGCTTGGGGTTTATTAGCTGCTTCTGAACGTTCGGGCAGACAATTATTTTTAGGCTCCTACCCTATTACTCCTGCTACCGAAATCTTAATGGAACTCGTAAAGCATAAATCCCTTGGAGCAAAAGTTTTTCAGGCCGAAGATGAAATTGCTGGTATTTGTTCCGCTATTGGCGCCAGTTTCGCTGGTTCTATGGCTGTTACTACTACTTCCGGACCCGGTTTATCTTTAAAAAGCGAAGCTATTGGTTTAGCTGTTATGACTGAATTACCTTTAGTCATTGTAAATGTTCAACGTGGTGGACCTTCAACTGGCCTTCCTACCAAATCTGAACAATCCGATTTAATGCAAGCACTTTTTGGCCGCAACGGCGAAGCACCCGTAATTGTAATTTCAGCTTCAACTCCTGCCAATTGTTTTTACTATGCTTATGAAGCTGCCAAGCTTTCTTTAGAACACATGACGCCTGCAATTCTTCTCACTGAAGGCTATTTAGGTTTTGGTTCTGAACTTTTCAGAATCCCTAAAACCTCCGACCTACCCGAAATTCATCCTCCTCTTGCTAACGAAAACGATAAAAATTACAAACCCTATCTGCGCGACCCCGAAACACTTGTCCGTCAATGGGCGGTTCCTGGAACCGAAGGTCTGCGTCACCGAATTGGTGGTTTAGAAAAAGAAAACATCATAGGGAACATTTCTACCGACCCCGACAATCATCAACTCATGACTGATTTAAGATCAGAAAAAGTTGAACGCATTGCAAATGTCATCCCCGAACAAGATGTTTTCGGCGATAAAGAAGGCGATTTATTAGTTGTTAGCTGGGGAAGCACCTATGGTGCCATCCTTGATGCAGTGAAAGAAATGCAAAAACAAGGCAAAAAAGTGAGCCATGCTCATTTCCATTATATCTTACCCCTTCCTAAGAACACTGCCGACATTTTCAAAGGATTCAAAAACATTATTGTTCCTGAACTTAATGCTGGTCAATTTGTCAATTGGTTGCGTATGCGCCATCCAAAGTTTAATTATCAGCAATTTAACAAAGTAAAAGGACTACCTTTTATCGTTTCAGAACTGGTAGAAAAGTTTAACCAAGTATTAAAGGAGGATTAAAAAATGGAAGAAAATACAACAGTAGAACGCTCACGCGTTGCATTAACTAAAGACGATTTCGTTAGCGATCAGATGGTAAAATGGTGCCCAGGTTGTGGTGCACATGCAATTTTAGCCGCCGTTGCCAACGTTTTCCCTAAGATTGGCTATCGCAAAGAAAATTTTTGCATGGTTTCGGGCATTGGATGCTCATCACGTTTCCCTTATTACGTGAACACTTACGGTTTTCACAGCATTCACGGTCGCGCTAATCCCATTGCCACGGGCGTAAAAGTTGCAAATCCACACTTAAGTGTTTGGGTTGCTACAGGTGATGGCGATTCTATGGCCATTGGGGGAAACCATTTCATCCACATCATCCGTCGTAATGTTGACATCAACATTATGCTTTTCAACAATCAGATTTATGGCCTTACAAAAGGTCAATATTCTCCTACAACCCCTATCGGAAGCACCACAAAAACTTCTCCTCAAGGAACCATTGAACATCCTTTCAATCCAGGCGAATTAATTTTGGGAGCGCAAGGAACTTTCTTCGCAAGAGTTCCCGACAACAACATAAAAATGATGACAGAAGTGATGTTTGCTGCCGCAAAACACGATGGAACATCAGTTATCGAAATCCTTCAGAACTGTATCATTTTTAATGACGACACTCATAAATTGGTCACTTCTAAAGACATGAGAGACGACAATCAACTCCATTTGAAGAATGGCGAACCCATGCTTTTCGGCAAAGACAAACAAAAAGGAATTCGCCTTACCGAAATGGGACTTCAAGTTGTCACCATTGGTGAAAATGGAATTACCGAAGAAAACATTCTTGTTCACGATCAATATGCACAAGACCCTGGCATACATCTGATGCTTGCTAAAATGAATGCTCCCCTATTCCCAACGGCTTTAGGCGTAATTCGTTCAGCAATGTTTGCCACCTACGACGACATGGTTACCGAACAAATCGACTATGCAAAACAAAACTCCCCCATCAAAAACGTCGACGACTTACTGAACAGCGGCGATACATGGGAAATTAAATAAAACACAATTCTTTATCCAAAAAAGAGGTTCAATTATTTTGAACCTCTTTTTTTTTATGCCCCTTCAGCATAACATAATAATTGCTTTAGGAAATTTAAATTAGCTTCCGTTTAATATTTTTGATGTGTTTAGATTTTAATATTTATATTTGTAATCTGTAAAACGATATAATAAAAGATGAAATATTATAATTGGAACACGGACAAAAATGAAGACTTAAAGAAAAATCGAAATATATCATTCGAGGAAATTGTTTTAGCAATTTATAATGATTGCATTATCGATCTATTTGATCATCCCAACCAGAACACATACCCCGGGCAAAAGATATATGCAATAAACCACAACGAATACATTTATCTCATACCCTTCATCGAATCAGAAAAAGAAATATTTTTAAAAACAATTATTCCAAGCAGAAAAGCTACAAAAAAATACTCAAAGGAGTCTTGACCATGAAAAACAATTATTCAACCGAAGAAAATGAAATATTAGCCGCATTTGAAGCAGGCACTCTAAAGAAAAGTAAAAACAGTAAAAAAGAGATTAGCGTTGCCAAAGAGACTGCCCTCAATACTTTTTCCAGAAAAAAACAAATAAAAATCACTTTAACCGAAAAAGAAATTGATAAACTTAAAATGAAAGCCTTTGAAGCGGGACTTTCCTACCATTCCCTTATTCGTCTTTTAATTCATAATTATACTGACGATAGAATTCATATTAAATTGTAATTTCAATTTCCCTTAATAAAAAAAAATCACCCATCAAAAACGTCGACGATTTATTGAACAGCGGCGACACTTGGGAAATTAAATAATTCATTTGATTATACAGAAAAGAGGTTCAATTATTTTGAACCTCTTTTTTTTTCACAAACAAACACTCATCATAAAACTAAACGAATTTTAGCGTTAAGTGGCAGAAACATATTTAATTTAAACATAATGAGAAATCAATTAATCTTTTTTTTGACATTATTTATAGTTGTATTTTTAAATTCATGCCAGACAAAAGATACGGTTGTTGACGTTGATGGCAACATTTACAACACCGTAAAAATAGGGACTCAAACATGGATGGTTGAGAATTTAAAAGTAACGCATTATCGCAATGGGGATGCTATACCTAATGTGACTGACTCATTAAAATGGTATAAATTAACAGCAGGTGCATATTGCAATTACAACAATGACACAAATATTGCAAAATCAACAGGTAGACTGTATAATGGGTATGTGATTCACAATAGCCATAATTTATGCCCAAAAGGTTGGAAAATACCTAGCGATGCTGAATGGACAAAACTAAAAGATTATTTGAATACTGGCGATAAATTTAAAGAGGCAGACCCTAAGCATTTGGGACACCATAATAAAAATATTTTTACAACCCTAATGGGTGGTTACCGTTGTGGTGACGGTCCATTCAATGACATTGGAGTTTTCGGTGATTGGTGGAGTTCTTCCGAGCTTAATACTGACGAAGCAATCAACTGGTTTGTAGACTATAGTAGCGGTAAAATAAGCAGAAACGAAAATGGCAATAGTAAGAAAAATGGATTATCTGTGCGTTGCATAAAAGACATTTAGGAAGTTTTATCATATTGATAAATGATTAATTGATTAGGCTATGAAAGCATTTGCGAGTTGAATCTACTTTTGAACTCAGGATAAATTGCAATTATCCCCATTTTTCCCTACCCAACCCAATGTCCAAATTGTGCATAAAGTCATTTTCTCTCCCCATTGTCCATTGTCCACTCTCAATTGTCAATTAAAAAAAAGGCTCACCCCTCCGGCAAGCCTTTTCAAATATATCGAAATACTAATTTCTTTAATTGTTGACAGTAGAAATATCTGAAGGAATTCCTACTTCTTCATCATCAATCACAAGTATAACATAATACTGACGTTGTTCAACAGCTGCTCCACCTAAATTAGGACGGGTATCAATAGAATGAGGATGAGTAATATATTTCAACATTGTAAACCCAGTTTCTGATCCGCGTTTGCTATAAATGTTTCCACCTTCACAAGCTTTAAGATTGAATTTAATATCAATACCTTGTGGTACTTTCTTTATTTTAGCGATAGTTTTTACGGTTGAAGGATCAATTTCAGAATCGCTGCCTATCACTCTCAGCAATTCACCAACACCTTCGTTATATCCATTATTTACTTTATGCCCCTTAATATTAGGACGAAGTAGCGCCATTGCTGTTTTGATAGCATCATCTTTATCCTTTTTCTTCTGTTTCACCACTGCTTTTGCGGCTTCCAATTCATCAATTGCAGTGATCATACTATCGCAAGCATCTTGTTCATCGGAAATATTAGCAGGCGACATACCTAAACCTGCACCTTCTGTGCCAATGTTAGACTTATAGTTCCCTGCCCATGATTTTTTATCTGAAAGTTTTGTTGGAAAATAATCTAGTAAAGCCATAATATTGAGTTTTAATTTTTCCTTCAAAAGTATATTTTTATTTTCACATAGTCATCATTTTTTTCATTTTGTTGATAACTTTTTTTTTCGATGACACTGTTTTATCAACAACACGATGTGACTTAGAGTCATATTTACTTGTAACTGTTATTATTATTACGTATGCGAATCGTTTTCAGAAGCGTTACGAATATTTTGCAGAAGCATACAAATCTGTTCGTGATTCGTACGTTTTTTTTCGCCATGCGTACAATTCTCCTCCTGATTCGTACGTTTTTTTTCGCCATGCGTACAAATCTGTTCCTGATTCGTACGTTTTTTTTCGCCATGCGTACAAATCTGCTTGCGATGCGTACGTTTTTTTTCGCGGTGCGTACAAATCTGTTTGCGAGGCGTACGTTTTTTTTTGCGGTGCGTACAAATCTGTTTACGATGCGTACGTTTTTTTTTGCGGTGCGTACAAATCTGTTTACGATGCGTACGTTTTTTTTCGCGGTGAGTACAAATCTGTTTGCGATACGTACGTTTTTTTTTGCGATGCGTACGAAT
>CAIXTV010000243.1 GCA_903922465.1 uncultured bacterium | reverse complement strand
TCTTGTTTCTTGATATTCTCTTGTTATGGCAAACCCTTAATACTGTAGAATCAATGAAGCTTATCCCTGTACATTCACCTCTACATTTATGGTATAAAAAGACCATAAAAACAATAGCACTTCTATGACTCAACTCAATAAGTCTATTGTATGAAACAAGTCCAGAGAAATCTTCCTTCATATGACGACAAACATAATTGATGTAAAAATGCTTAAAGTTTCTGAATTGACCTCCATGAAAAGTAATTAATAAGGTGATTATTTCCGAATCACTAAGTCCTGAATTTCTATTTCTTCTGCCTTTCTCTGAAGGTTCTTTAAGTAGTTTCTTGGAATACTCAACTTCAAATTCATTGCAAAAATCATCAGCTTTAATGAAAATATCTATAACTTTGTCCTGTAGCATTAGTTTTTGTTTTATTGGTTTGCAATACAAATATAACAATTCTAGTGCAACTATTTATTTGACATCCTGTTAGTTATGAATAATATTATTAACAGTCTCTTATCCCGAACTCAGGTTTTGAACTCAATATTCCCGTGGTTTGAAATCATCAGCAATATTAAAATCTATATATCTTGAGTTTGTAATATACGGTATATTGAAAGCTATCCAAGCTAACATATTTAATACCTGATGAATGTATGCTAATTAATTTTCATTAAATGATTTTCAAGACTTGATTCAGCAGATAAATTCATTTTCTTGCGAATACTATTGCGTTGGTTTTCGATAGTACGTAAACTGCGATGAGTTAGGCGAGAGATGTCTTTAGATGTCATATTCAAGCGAAGGAAACTGCAAATTTTAATTTCAGCAGGTGATAATTCAGGATATTCAGAAAAAAGTGATTCAAGAAAAGCCTCATGTATCCCTTCGAATCGTGTTTCAAATTCTTTCCAAACTTCTTGAGGCAACTCAAAAGAAATCTGTTTGATTAATTCAGTAATCGACTTTTGGGTTTCAGTTTCACCTTCGTCATGTATAATTTGTAACTTACCGATAATATCATTTATAAGCTCGCTACGATTAGCCAAATGCAGTGCATTTGTAACAAGCTCTTTGTTCTTTAACTCAAGCTTAAGCCTTACTTTTTCATGTTCTTTTTTCGCTAGTTTGTTTTTATAATAGGTTTTGCGTTGCCGCAAAACAAAAACAAAGGAGAGTATTAATATTACAATACTAAATGTTAGTCCAATAATTATCAACTTACGTTTCTTAGCTTTTTCAAGGTTAACAGTTTCGTTTAGTTGAGCTATTTCCTTTTCCTGTGAAGCTTTGTTGTATTTTTCTTGAAGTTCATTAATGTGTTTGCTAACTTCTAATCCATTTATGCTATCTTTTAAACGGTAGTGGTTTTCAATATGAAGCAGAGCGGATTGACTGTTTCCAATAGCTTTATATGATTGCCCAATTTCATATTCAACTTGTTCTTCAATATAGGGAAGAGTGAAATTTTTTAATTTATCTAAGCTTGTGTTAAAATATTCTATGGCTTTTTGGTGAAAACCTTTGGCTGCAAATAAGTTCCCATAATTAATTTTGTTAAGTATAATCCCATATTGAATATCATATTGAAGACAAATTACCAAGGAGCTATCATAGTATTTCTCCGCTTTATCGAATTCTTTTCGTTTAGCCATTAAATTTGCAACATTCAAATAGCTTTTGGCAAGATCGGCAAACCGTCCCACCTTTTTATAAAGAAATTGCGATATACTATAAGCTTCATAGCCTTTATCAATGGAATCTGTGGCACAATATGCCACTCCAAGATTGTTATAATTTTCAGCAAGTTTAGCAGTATAATTATTCCTTTTGTTTATTTCGATGGACAACTTTATATATCGAAGGGCTTCTTTATTATTTGAAATATCGAGGCTTAGGATGCCCATATTGTTGTAAACAGTAGCAAGAGCTTTATTTTGTTTTTCTATTTTAAACAATTCAGCAGCCAAAAGGTATTGTTGGAATGCTTTTGTTTTATCACCCATGTTGTCTGCAATCTTAGCTTTATTATTATAAATAGCTGATAAACAATTTCTGAATTTGAATTCTTGAGCAAGGGAATCGGCCTGATTTAGTAAAGAGTCTGCTTCTTTATATTTAAGTTGGTTAAACCATATTTCGGCAAGTTCAATAAGATTCAAAACTCTATAATAGTTATCGTGATATTCGATGGACATTTTAAGAGAGGAAGTAATGGCAGCATAAGCCTCAGGTTTTTTTTCTAGAAAGCGGTTGCATCTTCCTTTTAGATATAAAGCTTCGGTTTCAGATTGTTTCAGATTGCGTTGTCTGATAAGTAAAATGGATTTATTTACTAATAAAAGCGCTGCTTTAGGGTTTGATTCAATAGAATCGCTTGCATCCTTAAATAGTTTTTCAACCTTCTGCAATGCAACTTTATTTAGTTCCGATATTGCTTCTTCTTTAACACTTTGTTTGCATGAAGAAACAAAAAGCAAAAGCAAGGCTAATGCTATATGCCGCATACAAAGATGTTTAATCAACTTCATAATTAATTTCCCTATAAGAAGAATATCTTTCTTTATATTCAAAATTATGTTTATTAAATAATTCTCTATGAAAAATAAAGCAACAAGCGCTTATGTATTAGCGGATTTATTTCAGCTTGCAAAAAAACAAATAATAAAGCACTTAGAGTGTAGGATATCGCTGATTTATTTGTAGGATAAGCCTTACGTGTGAGGCTAAGCAATATATTTTAGCATTACAATAAGGCATTTATTCGGCTCACAAGCAAAACTTGGGCAATAGCTTAATTTTGGTATTAAAAGCTATCAGTGGAAAATTATTTAGATTTAGGCTAAGAGCAACAACTACTGTGCTTAAACCTGACCTAAGCTTTGCCGTGAACAACGGGACGG
>CAIXTV010000242.1 GCA_903922465.1 uncultured bacterium | reverse complement strand
TCTTCGGCAACATGAACAGGAAGTTTTGTCTTTAATGAAATCCTCTTATCCAATCCCCTCAACATTGAACCTCCACCTGCAAGATAAATACCGGTTTTGAAAATATCGGCAGATAATTCGGGAGGCGTCATTTCAAGTGCGTTCAATACCGCTGCTTCAATTTTGGAAATGGATTTATCCAGAGCATGTGCAATTTCCTGATAATTCACCGTGATTTCTTTTGGAATACCTGTTAGCATATCCCTGCCATGCACGGCATAATCATCGGGTGGATTTTCAATTTCAGTTAAAGCGGCACCTACTTCAATTTTAATACGTTCAGCAGAGCGTTCACCAATATTGATGTTATGTTGCTTACGCATATATTCTTCGATGTCGGCATTAAAATCATCGCCGGCTATACGAATTGATTTGTTACAAACAATTCCACCCAGAGCAATAACAGCTATTTCGCTGGTTCCACCCCCGATATCAATTACCATATTACCGATAGGTTCAAGAACATCAATTCCAATCCCAATAGCGGCTGCCATAGGTTCATGAATCAAACGGACTTCCTTAGCCCCTGCCTGTTCAGCAGAGTCGCGTACAGCACGTTCTTCCACTTCGGTTATACCCGAAGGAATACAAATAACCATTTTTAATGCCGGTGGAAAGAAACGTTTCTTTTGCCCGTCAACCATCCTGATCATTGCCTTCAACATGTGTTCTGCTGCCTGAAAGTCAGCAATAACACCATCGCGAAGCGGACGAATGGTTTTAATGTTTTCGTGTGTTTTGCCATGCATTAGCATAGCTTTTTTGCCAATGGCGATGATTTTTCCGGTCGTCCTATCGATGGCGACAATGGAGGGCTCATCCACCACTACTTTGTCGTTATGAATGATGATGGTATTGGCGGTCCCTAAGTCTATTGCTATTTCTTTAGTAAAGAAGTTAAAAAGTCCCATGCTGAAAATTTTTACAAAAGTAATCTAATTATCTCAAATACTTGAATTTAAACCAAATAATATTTTTATTGGCTGATTGTACGCAAATTATAAGAAAAGGTTTTATTTCAGAAAATATTTTTAATGCAAAAATTGCCACAAATACACACTTAATTTTTTACATTTTACGGTATCTCACCCTTTGAGTTTGGAATATGAAGTTTGAAATTTGAGTCTATTCCTAAAAGCCTTCCCCTCCTTAGACCTTGGTTCTTGAAATTTGGGTCCTGGATCTTCCTAGTGTTTAAAATGCCTGAATCCCGTGATAACCATCGACAAATTATGTTCATCACAATAGGAAATGGATTCATTATCTTTAACCGAACCTCCAGGTTGAATAACAGAAGTAATACCTGCATTATGAGCTATCTCAACACAGTCGGGAAAAGGGAAAAATGCATCCGAAGCCATTACGGCACCCTTAATGTCAAATCCGAAATGATTTGCTTTAGCTATGGCTTGTTGCAAAGCATCCACACGCGAAGTTTGTCCGATTCCACTGGCAAGCAATTGATTGTTTTTAACCAAAACAATGGCATTCGATTTACTGTGTTTCACAATTTTGTTTGCGAAAAGTAAGTCGGAAATTTCCTTTTCCGTTGCCACTTTCTTGCTAACAGCTTTCAAATCTTCTACAGTTTCTGTTTTTACATCTTTTTCTTGTTCGATAAAACCATTCAATAAAGTACGTACAGTTTTGGCTTGCTGAAATTCAGTTTTCAGTTTTAATATTATCCGGTTTTTCTTCGATTTCAATAGTTCCAGGGCTTCAGGCTGATAAGAAGGAGCAATAAGAATTTCGTAAAACAACTTATTGATTTCTTCTGCCACAGCCAAATTAATTTCTTTATTGCAGATAATAATTCCACCGAAAGCTGAAACAGGATCTCCTACAAGAGCATCTTTCCAGGCATCCATAAGATTTTCACGACTTGCAAGTCCGCAGGCATTATTATGTTTAATGATAGCAAAGGTGGTATCATTGAAATCATGCATGAGAGCAACGGCAGCATCTATATCCAGCAAATTATTATAGGAAATAGCTTTCCCGTGAAACTGCTCAAACATTTCCGAAAAATCGCCATAGAACACTCCCTTTTGGTGAGGATTTTCGCCATAACGCAATGACATGGGATGATTTGCCGAAACCCGAAGTAGGGGAAGTTGTTGTTCTCTGTTGAAATAATTAAAAATACAACTATCATAATGCGATGACATCGCAAAAGCCCTGCTTGCAAACTCACGCCTTTCAGCTTCCGAAGTACATCCATCATTTTCATGCAACAATCCGATGAGCGACTGATATTGGTCGACCGACGAAACAATCAGCACATCCTTATAATTCTTGGCAGCAGCCCTAATCAGTGAAATGCCACCAATGTCAATCTTTTCAATAATTTCATCCACATCATCTGAGGTTTGCACTGTCTCTTCAAAAGGATACAAATCCACTATCACCAAATCGATGGAAGGAATTTCATACGTCTCCATTTGATCAACATCCGACAGGCTGTCTCTTCGTGCAAGTATGCCTCCGAAAACTTTAGGATGCAAGGTTTTCACCCTTCCCCCTAAAATAGAAGGATAGCCTGTTATGGATTCAACCGTTTGGGCTTCTATACCTTGCGAAATTATAAAATCGTAGGTTCCGCCTGTTGAATATAGCTTAACTCCGTGGCCTTGTAAAGTCTGCAATACTTCATCGAGATGTTCTTTATTATATACTGATATCAGGGCGCTTTTTATCTTTTTCATCTGTTTTAAATAATAATTTGATTGCAAAACTAAACCTTTTCTACGACCCGACTAAATTAAAAAATATTCTGACAAGGAATCATCTTTCTTGCTTATTCCGGAAAAATGAAATCTTTCCCAGGTATTTACTCTTTATTAATATTATGCTTCAAGCTCCTTATTTCTTTAATTTTCATAGCCCTTTGGCTTCATCAAATGGACCTATTTGAAATTTTGCAATCCCTTATAATCCCCTTGTGGATGATATATTGGTAGCAAATAATAATATTAAGTTTTTTAAAGTGTCGTAGGTAGGTTATAATAAATGAAATCGAGCCTATAGACTTTCAAAATGACAAGAGGTGAATGTCTCTTTTTTGGAATGTAATTACGATAAAGATAATGTTGCCTCATTTTATCAGATTATATTGATATATTTTGGATAGTTTTAGAGTTAATTTTGAGAAAAAATCAAATGTAAATATATTCTTAATGAGATTTTGTAATAAACATAACTTAATGTATGTATATCTGCAATATCGTTCTTGATAAAACTGTTTTTGTTTGTGATATTAACATAATATATTCTTAACGTTAACATCTCAGAAACCATTTAATGAAGGTCACTTGGCATTTAACGGAGGTCACTTGGCATTTAACGGAGGTCATTTGGCATTTAACGGAGGTCATTTGGTATTTAATGAAGGTCGCTTGGTATTTAATGAAAGTCACTTGGCATTTAACGGAGGTCACTTGACGTAAAACGGAGGTCACTTGGTATTTAATGAAAGTCACTTGGTATTTAATGAAGGTCACTTGGCATTTAATGAAGGTAGCTTGGCATTTAACGGAGGTCATCTTGCATTTAATAAAAATCACTTGGTATATAACGAAGGTCACATGGCATTTAATGAAGGTCACTTTGGATTTAATGAAGGTCATATGATGTAAAACGAAGGTCACTTTGTATTTAATGGAGGTCGAAAATCGTGCTTCGGAGGACGATTGGCATCATTTGAAGATTACCGGGAATATTATTTTGGGACGGTGGGGACTATGGGGACGAAGGGGACTTCTTGAATCATGTAAAAATGAAGATGGAAAATGTTAAATGGAAAATGTGTTTGGGGGCTTCGAAACTTTTAATATTTTACATTCAATTTCGATTAGTTTAGCATATTCGCCTATTGCTTAACCACATAGGTTCTGTGTTAATTTCCAAATATTTTTCATTCAATTTTATTTTTTAATTTTGCTGCAGACCAAAAGAAGGCTTATGGTGATTCAATAAACCGAAGTCTATCTTGTGCAGCAAGATTAATTTCTTGCTGCTTTTTTTATTTATCAGCATTATGTTGATTAATAAAAAGACCAAAAGAAGGCACTGGTTCAAACAAATACCGTATTCTATCATTTTATTAAGCTGCATTATTACAATGGGTTTTTTCTTGATATACTGTATTGTTTTTCCATAAGGAATACATCAGAATCAGTAATTTTCTGCTTACAGCTGTGATGCCAATTTTACTTTTCTTTTTATTATTGATTATTCTTTCATAAAATTCTTTGTGTTGCGGGCTGTATTTTATTGTAGTTAATGCGGGAAAATATAAAGCAGCTCTTATATGGCTATTACCTTTCTTGCTTATCTTGCTTTTCCCTTTCCATTTTCCCGATTGTCTTTCACTTACATCTAAACCAACATAGCTACACAATTGCCTTGAGTTTTCTATGAGTGCGAATCCGTTTGTTTCTGCCAAAACTGTCATTGCTGTTACTTCTCCAACTCCTGGGATGGAGGTTAATTGATCTACTTTTTCTTTCAATGATTCGTCTTTCTTCTTTTGTGCAGAGAGCTCT
>CAIXTV010000241.1 GCA_903922465.1 uncultured bacterium | reverse complement strand
TTATTATAATCGAAAAGACTTCAATAACGCAACAAAACTATTCGAGAAAATAGTCAATCTCTATCCGTTGGATTACGATTCGGTAATTATGCTGGCATGGTCGAAATTAAATACAAGTAAAACTTCAGATGCCAAAGTGCTATTCCAACAGGCATTAATTATAAGGCCAAATGATAGTTCTGCACTAAGTGGATTGAAATTGATCCCATGATATATTCGAAAAACGCGTTCTAAAACAAATAAGAGAAGTTGCATCGCAACGTCTTTTACTTGTTTATTCTTTTTGTTTTAAATCTAAATTATAGTGAATCAAATATTTACATACAAAATCATCAATTTAACGTATATCCCTATCGTAGAAAGGCAACGAGTGAATGGGAAAGGGAGTCACCTGAGAAATTAATAGGCTTCAACGCATATAGAGGTTTTTCCTACATTCAGAATATAGTCTCTAAAAATGAGCATTTAGGTGTTGTTCCACTACATCATGCCACCGATGCTTAAGACTGTCGCTCGTTCATAACATTGGATGTTTTTGAAAGAAATGCGTCTGGTAATACCTTCACACAGAAATCATTAGAAGAGTTAACATTGAAACGCAAAGAATACCCAGTCGGTTTTTCAACTGTTTTAGCCTCTGATGGCAATTTTTTTTATTATGACCTTGATGGTCAGGCACTTTTACGCTGGTTTAAAGACCCGAGCGGCAATTGGACTTCTGAAATCATCGAAACTTCAGATAAAGAAAACTATAAGCACCCTGCGATGGCTCCTGATGAAAATTATTTATTAACAACCACGGATGACAATGATATCAATATTTGGGAACCCGACGCTACAGGTAACTGGCAGCTATCTATCCTACCATTACATTCACCCCAAACTATGGAAGCGTTTTTTGTATCACCAAATTCTAAATATTTCTTAACTGTCAATCAAACATCACAAACAGACGAATTCTGGAGTAAAAATAATCAAGGAAAATGGGAATGCCAAGAATTTGACGGTGTGGATGGGGGGGGTCTCAATAAGTATGGAATACTTGAAATACCTCAAGCGGCTTTTGCTAATAACAGCAAGTCCTTTGTCATAACTGGTCTTGACGAGTAAGCGGGTTATCTAGTTTCGTAAAATGGAAACGGCAATTAGGCATGAAATAGCTGTCAATTATAAAAACCCCGGCAGATCGTAAAGGCACTGGCGGGTTTTGCGATCTCAAACCTGTCAGCGTTTGAAATTCCAGACAGCGTTTGATTACAACCCATTAGTGTCTGAAAGTCTCAAAGATGTTTTCATTTCCTTATGGTCTTTTTACCCGGCACGTTTTCCTTTCCAAAGGCATTCTATTTATAATCGCGTCTTACCAACAACGGACATTTTTGACTTTTACTTGGCTTATTAATGTTAAAAGAATACTATTTTACAATAATAAAGTAAGATATCATACATTGCTAAAATACAATATTATAAACGAATGTTTTAAACAAGTTTCCTGTCGAAGGCTTAGCAGCAAATGTTCCTGAAAACAATTATTTCTGGCAACAGATATTAAATCAAGCAATTACCATTTTGTCAAAAATTTATTATTAACTTTGGATTATAATTCATGATTTATTTTATTATCTTTGTATTATAAAATCAGTACAACATGCTTAACCAGTTATTTACAAAGCATCAAAAGGCATTGAACGGATTGAAAACACGTTTCAGGAGCAACCTGCACGATAGTATTCAATGGAACGAACGGTTGATTGGCATTAAGGGTGCAAGAGGGGTAGGCAAAACTACGGTGGTACTTCAGCACATCAAAGAGGTTTACGGCTTCGATAGGTGTTGCCTGTATGTTAATCTGGATGATATTGCTTTT
>CAIXTV010000240.1 GCA_903922465.1 uncultured bacterium | reverse complement strand
AACGGTCGCAGCTATGCGCAGTGCGGGATTTCGTGGCTACGTCTGTATCAACCGAGACAAAACTTGCCTGCGAGAACTGAACTTGCAAAACCTCTGAAACCCGCATTGCGTATGAGCTGTTGTTAGGCACTGGTTGTTTTTTTATCTTATTCATTTATAACAACTTTGTCATAACGAAATGTTGGATTGGGATAACCTGGACTTAAACATTTCCAAGCATCTATTTTAGCTGTTATCGTGCCTTTAGTTACTTTTTCAAGAATCTCTTTTACTAATTTATCCAAAGTATCGGGATTTACTCCAACTCTTGCATTTATTATAATCTGCGCTTCGTTAGAAATTCCTGCGGCACCTCGTATAGACAATGTTTCCGATGTTCCTGTGATATTTCCAATTACATATTTAGTCCCGTTTTCAAGAATTATCTTAATATGACCAACACCTATTTTCAAGGAGTCTATTTTTTGACTTAATTCTTTTAGGAAATTAGACACAACTGTATCCCAATCTACCTGCTCTCCCTTTAGATTTATAGAGGAATTAAGCCAACCAAGAACAGCTTCACCCTCCGCATAAGTATCATAATCTACATCAACAATTCTTTGTCCAGTTTTTGTACTTGATACTATAAATTTCAACCATTCGGCAATCCCATCACCTGTTTTAGAACTTACCGTTAAAACTTGCGAGTTTGGATAATGCAGCTTCACTTTTTCCTTTAAAAATTCTAATTCGTCATTTTCAAGTAGGTCTGTTTTTGAAATTAGAATAATATCGCTTTCTTCCAATTGTTTTTGAAAAATATATGCTGCACTTGGATGTAAACCCGCTGTTCTCCCATCTAAAATATCTGCAAGTCTTATTGGGTCTGCTAATACTGTAAGAGGCGAAATTATCAGTTCTTTATTTAACTGCTCTTTCAATGGTTGCATAATTGTAGCAGACAAGTCAGTACAGCTCCCTACTGGCTCAGCAATTATAATATCTGCTTGAGATTCGATACCAACCTGTTTTATTGAATTGATAAAACCATTAAAGTTACAACAAAAGCAACTCCCGCTTACTTCGGCAACTTTTGCATTGGTTTGTAATAATAACGCTGTATCAACTAATTCCGAGGCTTGGTCATTGGTTATTAAACCAACTCTTTTGCCGTCTTTCATTAAAATCTTGGTTGTTTCATATAACAAAGTGGTTTTCCCTGCTCCAAGAAACCCTCCAACCATAATAAGTCTTGTTTTATTCATCATTTTTGCATTTTTTAGAATTTTCAACTTTACAACTACAGTCACCTGTTGCATTCTTCATCGCAGGTTCAAGCACTTTTATAAAAAACAATGATGCAATTGCACCTCCAATAATTGGAGCTAAAATATAAACTAAGAAAAAACCACCTGATTGGTCAGGAAAAGCTGCTTTTCCCCATCCAAAAATCCATGCAACCATTCGCGGTCCAAAATCACGAGCAGGATTAAGTCCTGCCTGTGTTAGTGGTGCTACTAGACAAATAATTGAGGTTACTGTTAATCCAATGAATAAAGGTGCAAGTGCATTATCGGGGCGACCTACATTACATCCTTCAGTCAAGGCGAAAATTAATAATAGTAAAATGAATGTACCAAATGCCTCCGCTCCCATAGCAAGTGGCATCGAAACAATTGCAGAGCTTCCAGAGTTTGTATAAAACTCTCCAAACATTTTTGCTGTATTAATAGATTCAGCCGTTCCTCTTACTATTCCATGAACGTTTTCATAATTGCTTATCGATGATGCAAAAAGCAAATATATGGTTAGACCCGCCAAGAAAGCACCAATAAATTGTCCTAAAACGTAGGTTGGCAGCATTCGTAAAGGCATCCGTTTACCTATAACCATTGATATACTTACAGCAGGATTAAGATGAGCACACGAAATGTGTCGAGTTAGATAAATTGCAAGTGTAACACCAATTCCCCATGCTAAGGCAATTTGCATAAGCCCTTGATAAGCTCCAAATAAAATTGATACAGCCACAGAACCACAACCAAATAAAACTAAAATAAATGTCCCAAGAGTCTCTCCAATAAATTCACTTTTGTATTTCATTGCTATCATATTCATCCATTAATTACAGTCCAAAATTAAACTATTTATCCGTTTGTTCGGAGCGGTTTTTTCAACTTGTGCCTAACGGCTGAGGCTAATTGCTGTCGGGGATTATTGGAAACTTTAACTTACTTTTACTTCAAATCTTTATAAGAACGATAATCACTATTTCAGCACTTTACCCCGATTGCGATTAGCTTTTGTTACCAACCGATTGTTTTT
>CAIXTV010000239.1 GCA_903922465.1 uncultured bacterium | reverse complement strand
TGTACACACTACCGATTTCTCTGCCTTCAACCAATTACAAATCCCACCGGATGTACAAATCTGGCTTTTCTGGATACTCTTTATTGCTTTTGCTATCAAAATGCCCATTTTCCCTTTCCATAGCTGGCAACCTTCCACTTACACCATGGCTTCTACTCAAGGGGTGATGATATTGGCAGGCGTAATGACCAAAATGGGAATCTACGGAGCCTTGCGTTTTCTCTTTCCCATAGTACCTCAGGGAGTATTATTCTGGCAAAACACCATCATCATCCTTTGCTTGATTGGAGTAATCTATGCCTCTATCATAGCCTTTCGACAAACCAACCTCAAACGCCTCATTGCTTTCTCCTCCATGGCGCACATCTCTTTGATGGCTGCTGCCATGTTTGTATTGAATTATTATGCCTTGCAAGGCTTACTCCTGCAAGCACTCAGTCATGGGGTTACTGTAGTTGCTTTGTTTTATATGGCTAATCTGATTAAAGAAAAAACCTCCACTCTCGAACTATCAGAATTAGGCGGTTTAAAACACATTGTTCCTAATATGTCCATCATGCTGATGTTCGTGGTGCTAAGTTCCATTGCCTTACCTTTGACTGCCGGATTTGTCGGGGAGTTCCTGATGATAACAGGTCTTTTCGAACAATCCATCTGGTTTGCTATTGTTGGGGGAATGACCATGATTTTAGGTGCGGTTTATATGCTTTATGCCTATCAACGCATCATGTTAGGCGAAAAGAAACCCCTCTTCGAAACCATTAAAGATGTTTCTACCCTCGACTATATTTTCATGATTCCCCTTATTGCCATCATATTGGTATTTGGCGCTTACCCTCAACCCATCTTTAATTTGGTTGAAACTTCCTTTCATTCCATGCAATATCTCTTGTCGCCTTTACTCCACCTAAGCAGCAGTCTTCATTAATAATAACGATACAAAATGAGTGCATTAATATTGACATCGGTTCTTGGAATCATCCTCTTATACCTGGGTTTTGCCAAAAATAAATCCCTGCTGGCTCCTGTGGCAATTGCCGGTTTATTACTCATCCTCTTCCTTTCAATTCAGGATTGGGGATTGGGTTCGAAGTATTTTCATGATATGATGGTCATCGATAACTTTTCGATTGCCTTCAACATCTCTATGATCATCATCACCATACTCATTTTACTTTTCGGTATCGACTATTACAAGCGCATGGAATTGCATGTGGCCGAACAATATGCTCTGATGGTATTTGCCCTCACAGGTGCCTTCCTCATGACTTCCTTTTCCAACCTCATCATGCTTTTCCTTGGCATCGAAATCTTATCAATCCCTTTATATATCTTAGCCGGAGGCAAGAAATCTTCCTATCGTTCCAACGAGGCTTCTTTCAAATACTTTATGCTGGGTTCCTTTGCTACTGCCATTTTCCTTTTCGGAATTGCTTTGTTGTATGGAGCTTCTGCCACCTTCTACCTCCCCGAAATCAAAACCTATATCGCTTCCTGCAACGGAAATGTGCCCCCAATGGTGATGGTTGGACTTTTATTTATTCTCATCGGCGTTGCCTTTAAAGTTGCTGTTGCCCCCTTCCATTTCTGGAGTCCCGATGTGTATGAAGGAGCACCCACCCTTGTTACGGTCTTTATGGCAACTGTAGTGAAGACAGCCGGTTTCGCAGCCTTCTATCGTTTATTAGGCATGGGTTTATTACCTCTACCGGAAGCCCTCGAAAAAACCCTTTGGGTAATGACAGGACTTTCCCTCTTGATTGGCAACCTTGCTGCCCTTCGTCAAACTAACTTCAAACGCCTGCTTGCTTATTCTGCAATAGTACACAGTGGCTTTATGATGCTCGCCATGTTATCGCAACACAGCCATTCAGCATCAGTATTACTTTATTATACTTTCGTTTATTCCTTAGCCACCGTACCCCTATTTATCATCTTTATTTTGATGAAACGCTCGGCAAACGGGCTCGAAGAACTTTCCATCTTTCGCGGACTGTTCAAAGACAAACCCTGGCTAGCGGTAATGATTACCATATTACTGATGTCGCTTGCCGGCATCCCCCCAACCTCAGGCTTTCTGGCGAAATACCAAGTATTCGTCTTATCCATCAGTCGTGGCTATCTCTCCATATCCATCTTCGCCATCCTAATGGCTGTGATAGGCGTATATTATTATTTCTATGTTTTGCGCGAAGTATTTACCGAAAGAGTAGACGAGCGTTTCCCAATTATCATCACAAAACTCAACGCTGTCTTAATTTTCGTTTGCAGTATTGCAGTGTTGTTGATGGGGATTTTTGTTGGGAATTTGGAGATTTAGATGGAAATCATGAGTTATGAATTATAAGTTATGAGTGAAAAAAACTTGTACTAATTCCCTCTATTAAATCCACCTTAAGCCTTTTAATTGCAAATATCGTTTGGGAAAATAAGCTAAGTTATCACACCTTTCCTGCTAAATCTAATTTTGCCAATCTAATAATTCTTTAAGAATTGATGTTGGAATTGAAACCAATTTGTACTTTTTCAAATTGACATTCCATTTATAAATGACTGTATATTGTTGGTTTTTCAAAACAGAAGTTTCTTTATATCTATCATCAACAATTTCGTTTAAAGTCTTCTTAAAATCAAAAGTCACTTCAATTTCATTATCATTCAAAACATGATACTTCCCTTTTATTTCAACTGTTGTATCACAGCCAGAAAATAAATCTTCAACAATGTCTAATCCTTTATATAGCATTCCATCCACATACTTATAAAATTGATTATCACAACTATGGAAGCAAGTGCCATGAGCACCATTTTTCACTATTATTAAATCATAATCTGCCTTGATGATTGTACTATTGTGAAAATCCTTGTCTGATTCATTGCAATAATTTATTTTTGATTTTACAATCCATGCGGTTTGCCCTTTCTCGAGTAATATATTTACTCCTATCACTCCAATTGCTGAAGAAAAATACTCCAGGTTAAATAGTTTTTTCTGAATAGAATCTCCTTTAAATATAAAGTCATACGATTTAATGAAAAAACTCTGTCCGGAAGTATCTATTGATTCCTTACAATAGTCTGCAAATGGTATAAGTTGAGCATAACTAATCTCCTTGTTCTCAAATTGCGCTAAGTTTTCAATAACATTAAAGGGAACTAATATAATCTTGTTCGAATTGATGAGGATTTCTAATGAATCGAGATAATTTGCAATTGGTTGTGAATGTATCTCTAACACCCCTTCATCATATCCGAAATTTACATTACAATAATGAGCACTATCATTTAAATTTTCTAAGAAATAGCGATTATTAATAAAAAATCCTCTTGTAAAGGAATCTATTTGTTTTACTGAAACTCTGATAGTATCGCCCCAATTATTGAAAAATCTTATCGAATTCTGACAAGTTACTTCTGCACGCATTATGAATACAAACAAGATAATAGCAAATATTTTCTTCATAAAGTCTAGTTTTATATGAGATGTTTCGACAGTTTCCTTATTCAGTAAGCCCTCCACAAATATAATACAATTCCAACTACTACAAAAATCCCCCCCCCCCTAAAAAAAACTCAAAAATATTTTGTCATCTAAAAACAAAGTATTATTTTTGTATCTAGTTTTAAAATTACAAATCCTCAGAACATTAAAAATGACACTTATAGTTAGAGATTATACCAGCAAAGATGAAGATATGCTCACCGTATGCTCCGTCATTATCGAACAAGCAATCATTCACAAAACCTTTTTAATTTCAAAGCGTTCGTCATGGGCCGATCCGTTTTTTGAAAATATTAAAACCACAATTAACAATGCTTTTTCCAATTACCTTGGCCTCGACAGTTCAAAAGGCCGTCGCCTTGCCACTCAGGCTCTTTATGCTATTCAAAACAGCGCTTTAAAAAGCATTTCCGAATTTAAAGTGCAAATCGATGTTGATTTTTCTTCAAATAAAGAGCGATTAAAAGAAATTCACACTCAATTGGGCTTCTCTTCTTATCTTAAAAAAGCACAAAAAAAAGACCAGGAAGCTTTGGTTTCTCTCCTCTTTACTTTTAAAACCAACATGACTTCTTCCCTTTTGGCTGAAATCACCTCTGCCGGAACCGATGCCGCCATTATTTATACAATTTCCGACTTTGCTCAAACATTAAAAGATGCAAACGTAACACAAGAAACCTTCAAAGGAACAGTAAAAGAACTCACGCAGGAAGGGGTCATTGCGTTAAATGCCATTTATAATCAAGTGATAAGTGTTGCCAAAATAGCCTATAAATTCTATAATGACAACCATGCAGTCAGAGACGAATTTTCATTCTCAAAAAACTTAAGAAAATTAAACCCCCATCCAATTCCTATTCCTCCTACCTCGTAACATTTTAATTTCAAACAATTAAATCTGACATTAAATTATTTTTCTCCTATAATAGAAAACCCAAAATCTACCGTTGAGCTTCAAAAACCCCTAGAAACCTTTTTGAAGCCTATCGCTAAAAGCTTGAGATCTCTATTAAACATTTTGAATCCTATAGCTTAAGGCCTAAAACCTATCGAAGGCTTTTATAAGCCTACAGTTATATATTTGAAGCCAATTGAAACTAATTTAAAGCTTATAGCTGATATTTCGCAGCCTATCGAAATCTTTATGAAGCCTGTAGTTTATAATTTAACTCCTATCGAAACTTATTTTATGCTTATAGTTGAAATATTTAAGCCTATCGAAATTATCCCGAACCTATAGTTAAAAACTTGCAGCCTATAGAAACTTATTTTATATTTATAGTTGATATACTTATACCTATCGAAACCGTTCTGAAGCCTATAGCTAAAAGCTTGCAGCCTATAGAAACCTTTTTGCATGCTTCCGAAATCACCTTTAAAACTAACTCTGCTTAATAAAAAGAACTCTTTTAGATATAATATTTAAACCAAAAGAGTTCTTCGCCCCTCCTTAAAAGCCTACAAACAAATTACGTGTTAACTAATAACAAATAACTATTATTTAATAATGCCGACAAAGGCTTTATGTATGTCCAAATCTAGGGCATCGTAACTTTTATATATATGTCTTCTTTCTTTTTCTTATAAAACTCTATAACAAAAGCATTCGCAGCCGTAGGAAGAATTCTATTGGTAGTAAACTGATACACTTCCATATCCTTTACATCTGTTATGTCGAATAAAGAAAATTTCTTTGTTTCACCTGAAGCATCATTCACACTATAAGCAGTCAGAAAACCTCCTCTACCGTCCTGATGTGTAGCAGGAACTTTATTCACAGGCAAATTTTTGTTTTTCACATTATCCAAATAAACCAAATAGTGCTCCCCATTTCCATTAAAATAGGCAAAACCCATTCCTCCCTTACCACTACGTCCGGTTTGGCGTTTTGGAAGCTTCTTCATCCAATCCAATTTCCCGCTTGGGTCAATTTTAGCAATCAACATATCATTATAATAATAAGTATAAGTCGTACTTGTACCTCTCGAAGTGGTTGTGGTATGCTCAACTACATAATATTGTTCACCCACTAAAATAAAACTTCCGTCCGATTGAACAATAAATCTTCTTAGTTTCAGATAATTAAATTCTGATTTATCTTCCTCATCTTTCTTAGAATTTTTCTTTTGTGTCCTCTCATTTTCAAACTGATTCAACACGTCTAAAGGAAATTCAATAACATTTTCGTCCACAATCTGACCATTGTTGTCAAATTTGAAAGTAAATATTCCATTCGATGGATGCTTGTCAGTCTTAAATGAGAAAAATGATTTACCTACATCAGCTTGGCTAGCATCATTGAAGTAATATCCCGCACAAATGATGTCTTTGTTAGCGCCCTCATATATCCAAATATTCCTGATAAATTTATTTTTAAGCTCCACAGGATAACTTTCAACCTTATCGGAGGCCAATTCTATTTTCAAAAGCTCGATATGATAATTGGCCTCACCTTTCTTTTCTTTTCTATTGCTGTTATCATTAAAAACATTGGTCAATATAAATGAATTCCCATGCGAATCAATAGTATAGTCAATAATATCCATCTTCTTTTCCGAATAAGGCATCTTCACTACTTTGTCAGAAATGACTTCCATATTATTATTAACCACATACAAGCCAATCTTATCAGCATTCATATCATTTCTTTTCTCTTCAGGCACACATTTAAACTGCACTAACATCTTAGTGGAATCGTGTGAAAACTGAAAATCGAATTTATCAGCAGTTTCAAAATTGAAAAATCCTCTGTTTACCAAAGTTCCGGCTATCTTTCCTTTATATTTGAGCAACAATTCGCCTTTGCTCAAAAACAATCCTTTGTCGGAGTCTATTTCACGGTAAAACAATTGCTCTGTTTCTTTTTCTTTATCCCAAAGCGAATAAAATAATAGAACTTTACCCTTAAAATCAACTACTTTCTCAATCATTGCTTTTTTAGGCAGATCTTCATATTCTTTCCTTGCCACTTCCGCCATCTTATCAGCATCAAACACCTGCAAAATAATGACATCTCCTTCAATTTTAACGCCTAAAACTGATTTACCATGGCTGAAATAGAGCTTAGTAGCTGCATCAACCACCCTAAAAGGTTTGCTAATCTGAACATCAACTTGTGTGAATCCTTTTATTGAAACTAAAAGGAAAAGTGCTAATAATAGTTTTTTCATTTTATTAAGTTTTAAAATTTAATGCAAAACTAAAATAAAACTTTAAAAATCAAATTAAAGATGAAATTTCATCTTTTTGCTTTAATAATAAACGCTATCATGCTAAACTTTTAAGCCAAGTTTTTTAATATTATCAAGAGCATCATTCATAATACTTAATCGTTTATGGCTAATGATTTCCTTTTGTTGCAATTTATTAATCACTGTTTTCATTACACTTATTTGACTGTGATTAAGTCTGCCCGTTTGTTCACCAATAGCTAAAATCTTATCCCATGTATCATTATCGATTACTTTCAGCCTGTGATAAATCTGCAAGGGGTCAATTATCTTTTCTTCTACTATTTTACTGAATGATTTCACTTTAGTAAAATTGATGTTTTCGCTATAAAGCTTATCAATAATTTGAGAAGCATTTTTAATTTCAAAATCGTTAAACTCTCCCCTATTAAACAAGTTCTCCCTGATTTTGCTAACACAATTTTGTTGGTTAAGCGAAAGATAATCATTCGTTAGCATAAAGCTGCAAAGTCCATCCCAGAACTGAAATCCTAATAATGTGATTTTACCCAGATCATCATAATGCTTCGCTAACATCATTTCTGCAAGCATTTCACCTTTTTTAACTTTATGTTTTTTAAATTCCATTACTATTTAAAAATTAATGTGGTTTTACTATTAATCAGCTATTTCTTAAGGGGTTTAGTGTGAATAAATCAAGGATATTGTTACCAAAATTGCAAGATAAATCAAGGGTAAAAGTACAAATATTTTCAATCATGTGATTTCCTTGGGAATTTCTAATTCACTAATTCTTGGGTAATTTGTTCTCCACTTTGCAATTTACATATTTAGCTTTTCGTTAAGCTTATGCCTGCTATGATCGCGCTGTGTTTTTTTCGTAAGGTTATTTTTAAAGGCTTCAGTTAAATCAATCCCTGTTTGATTTGCAAGGCAAATGAGCACAAATAACACATCTGCAAGTTCATCAGCCAAGTCGGGTGTAGGAGCACCATCCTTAAAGCTTTGTTCACCATATTGCCGCGAAATAATTCGTGCAACTTCGCCCACTTCTTCTGTAAGAATTGCCATATTGGTTAATTCGTTGAAGTATCTAACTCCATTGGTTTTGATCCATTGATCTACTATTGTCTGCGCTTCCCCAAGTGTCATGACTTTTAATATTACTTATTTATATTCTTGCCTCAAAGATAGAATGATTAATTGAAATAAAAAGTGTTTCTAAAAATCTAAAAACAAAACCATTTCCACAAATTGATTTTCAGAATTAATTCCTCAATGTGTAAACAAAATAATTTTTACCTTTGTCTCCACATTTCCACATTAAATCTACATTAAACAAGTTGGAAAAAATTATTACTACGACATGAATACTAACGAAACTAATGCTGAACTATTATTTACGGAATTCCCTCCAATTAGCACATCTGCTTGGGAAGAAGCGATACATAAAGATTTAAAAGGGGCCGATTACGAGAAGAAATTGGTTTGGAAAACCGATGAAGGGATTGTTGTAAAACCTTATTATCGTAGCGAAGATATTGCAAAACTAGGATTTACCGAAGTAATGCCTGGTGAGTATCCATACATCAGAGGTAATAGTGCCCTGAATAATCTTTGGATTATTCGTGAAGATATTCATGAAACGGATTTAGCGAAAGCCAACATTCTTGCCCACGATGCAATTAAAAGAGGTGCCCAAGCAATTGGCTTAAAGGGGAAAAACATTATTAACATTGATGATATCAGCATCTTGCTTAAGGGCATCGATATTACTAAAACTGAAGTTCATTTTACTTCCTGCAAATCATATCCTCAATTAATCGAATTATATATTCAATATCTATCATCGAATAAGATTAATCCTTCAGAAGTAAAAGGTTCGTTGAATTTCGATCCGATATCATATTTACTTTTGAACGGAAAGCCATACCAAACTGTTGAGGAAAACGATGTTGAAGGGGCAATTTTGATAAAGAAAGTAAGTAGTGCTTTACCCAACATAAAATGCCTTACTGTAAATGGTCATGTTTTCAATAATGCTGGAGCAACTATTATTCAAGAACTTGCATACACCCTTGCAGCTGGAAATGAATACCTTTTCCGATTGACATCTAAGGGAATTAATATTGATGAACTTACACCCAGCATGCAGTTTACCCTTGGCATTGGCTCTAATTATTTTTTGGAAATAGCTAAGATAAGAGCGTTTCGAATGTTGTGGTCTACGATAGTAAAAAAATATAATCCTTCTGAGGATAAGACATCTAAAGCCTATATCCATGCCAATTCTTCATTATGGAATAAAACCCTTTACGACCCTTATGTGAACTTACTGCGAATTACAACAGAAGGTATGTCAGCATCGATAGGTGGGGCAGACTCTATTGCCCTCCAACCTTTCGACCTTGCATATTCTAACCCTACAGTCTTATCAAAACGAATTGCAGGGAACACTCAAATTATTTTAAAAGAAGAATCTTATCTTAGCAAGGTATGTGACCCTGCTGCAGGATCCTATTACATTGAAAATCTCACTCATTCAATTGCTGAGCATGCCTGGGATTTATTTAAAGACATTGAATCAAAGGGAGGTTTAATGAAACTTGCTCTTGATGGGGAAATAAAATCAGAAATTGAGAAAAGCTGTAAAGAACGCGATGTTAATATTGCTACTAAGAAAACCATATTCTTAGGTACTAATCAATATTCTAACCTTCAGGAGAACATGTTGGATAAGATTCAATTAGCAGAACAAGAATTAAAAGGTGGCCTGAAACTTTATCGTGGATCTGAAGCATTTGAAACGATTCGACTTCAAACTGAAGTGTATGAGAAAGAAACAGGCAAGCGTCCTCTAGTTTTCTTGTTGACTATTGGCAACTTAGCAATGCGCAAAGCAAGAGCATCGTTTAGTTTCAATTTCTTTGGATGTGCTGCCTATAAGATTATTGACAATCTAGGTTTTGCCACCTCTGAAGAAGGTGTTAAAGCAGCATTAGAAGCAAGAGCTAATGTTGTGGTAATTTGCAGTTCAGATGATGAATATGCTGAATTGGTGCCGCAAATTACTTCAGATTTAAAGAAACATGAACCTTCAATAAAGGTGATTGTTGCCGGGTATCCAAAAGTACAGATTGAAACCCTTAAAGCAGCCGGCGTTGACGATTTTATTCATGTCCACTCCAACTTACTTGAAACCTTACAGAAATACAATTCAATATTATTACATTAATATCAATAAAATGAAAACTTCAAAAAGTCTTATTTCCATTGCCTGCAGCATTCTCCTTTTCAATGCAATGGCATTTGGTCAAGTAAACATTAAAAACATAAGCAAAAACGCCACCAGTGTTGTTAATTCAGCGGTTGGGAATAATTCCCTTACCAACACAGATGTTGTAAAAGGTTTAAAAGAAGCCTTAACAGTTGGAGCAACTAACTCAGTTAAAAAAACTTCTGTTGTAAACGGATTTTATAACAATCCTAAAATCAAAATCCCATTCCCTTCAGAGTTTAATAAAATTAAAACTACCGTTAGCAACTTAGGAATGAAACCCGCTGTTGATAAATTTGAGAAGTCATTGAACAATGCGGCTGAAGAAGCTTCAAAGCAAGCCACCCCTATCTTCGTTAATGCTATCACCAAGATGAACATAAGTGACGGCATGGCAATATTAAAAGGCAAAGATGATGGCGCAACTCAATACCTAAAGAATAATACAACAGCTGAATTGAAAGCCAAATTTAAACCTATTGTACAAGCTGCCACTAAAAAGGTAGAATTACTAAAATACTGGAAACCTCTTGCTGATAAATATAATGCTGTTTCTCCTTTGTTTGGAGCAAAAAAACTCACTCCTGACCTTGATGCTTATGTAACTGAAAAGGCAATTGAGGGTTTGTTTAAATTGTTAGCTGAAGAAGAATCAAAGATTAGAAAAGATCCAGCTGCCAGAGTTTCGGATATACTAAAAAAAGTTTTTGCTAAATAAGTACCTGCTCAAAATACTATGCGACCTGATTTTAAAAACACAAACTACGACACCACTACTCCATCAACAGATACTGCTGAAGAGAATCACCTAAGGCCAGAAAAATGCTGGCTAACTCCTGAACAAATCACTTTAAAAAGTGTCTATGGGAAAAAGGACCTAGAAGGCATGGAACATTTAGAATATGCTGCCGGAATTCCTCCTTTTTTAAGAGGCCCCTACAGTACCATGTATGTAATGCAGCCTTGGACAGTTCGCCAATATGCAGGTTTTTCTACAGCAGAGGAATCCAATGCATTTTATCGCAGAAATTTGGCTGCAGGTCAGAAAGGTTTATCTGTAGCTTTTGATTTGGCAACTCATAGAGGGTACGACTCAGATCACGAAAGGGTGGTGGGAGATGTTGGGAAGGCGGGTGTTGCTGTTGATTCAATCCTCGATATGAAGATCTTATTCGATCAGATTCCCCTAGATAAGATTTCCGTTTCTATGACCATGAATGGAGCCGTTTTGCCCATACTAGCTTTTTATATTGTGGCGGCCGAAGAACAAGGCGTTTCCTTAGATCAACTGAGTGGGACTATCCAAAATGATATCCTTAAGGAATTTATGGTACGCAATACTTATATATATCCTCCTGAATCATCCATGAAGATTATTGCTGACATTTTTGAGTTTAGCTCACAGAAAATGCCAAAGTTTAACTCAATAAGTATAAGTGGTTATCATATGCAAGAAGCTGGTGCTACTGCCGATTTAGAGCTTGCCTATACTCTTGCCGACGGACTTGAATACCTGCGAACAGGAATCAATGCCGGGATAGATATTGATTCATTTGCACCAAGACTTTCTTTCTTTTGGGCAGTAGGAATGAATCACTTTATGGAAATTGCCAAACTCAGAGCAGCTCGTATGCTATGGGCAAAGATTGTAAAGCAATTCAATCCAAAAAACCCAAAGTCTTTAGCCTTACGCACCCATTGTCAAACTTCAGGATGGAGTTTAACTGAACAGGATCCTTTTAACAATGTTGCCCGAACTTGTGTTGAAGCTATGGCTGCCGCATTAGGACACACACAGTCGCTACACACAAATGCTCTTGATGAAGCAATTGCCTTACCCACTGATTTCTCTGCACGTATTGCACGTAACACACAAATATACCTACAGGAAGAAACCAATATTTGCAAGGTAGTTGACCCATGGGCTGGCTCTTACTATGTTGAAACCCTCACTCATGAATTAGCTCACAAAGCCTGGGCACTCATAAGCGAAGTGGAAGAACTCGGTGGGATGGCTAAAGCCATCGAAACCGGAATTCCAAAAATGAGGATTGAAGAAGCTTCTGCAAGAAAGCAAGCACGAATAGATGCGAGTAAAGATATCATAGTCGGGGTAAATAACCACCGTCTTGAAAAGGAAGACCCTATTGATATTCTGGAAGTAGACAATACTGCTGTGAGGGAAGCACAATTAATACGTTTAGCCAAACTAAAAGCAAACCGCAACCAAACGGAGGTTGATGATGCATTAGACGCTATTACCAATGCCTGCAAAACAGGCGAGGGTAATCTTTTAGAACTTGCTGTTGATGCAGCTCGTAAGCGTGCTACTTTAGGTGAAATTTCAGATGCTTGTGAAAAAATATATGGGAGGTATAAAGCTGTGATACGATCAATTTCAGGTGTGTATTCATCCGAAGCCAAGGATGATGACGAATTTAAAAAAGCCTGTGAGCTTGCAGATAAATTTGCTGCTCTCGATGGCAGACGTCCCCGGATCATGATTGCCAAAATGGGTCAGGATGGGCACGACAGAGGGGCAAAAGTAGTTTCAACAGGTTATGCCGATATTGGCTTCGATGTAGACATTGGGCCTCTATTTCAAACACCCGCTGAAGCGGCAAAGCAAGCCATAGAGAACGATGTGCATGTGTTAGGCATTTCGAGTCTGGCCGCAGGACATAAGACATTGGTTCCTCAGGTTATTGCCGAATTGAAAAAGTTTGGCAGGGAAGACATCATGGTTATTGTTGGAGGAGTTATCCCTTCGCAAGATTATGATTTCCTTTACAAAGCAGGAGTTGCGGCCATTTTTGGTCCCGGAACCATCATTACAAATGCTGCTGTGAAGATGCTTGAAATCCTTATCGAATCAAGGAAATAAAAAGGTATTGGCCCATATTATTCTTAAAGTCCCCAAAAACTTCATATGGGACAAGACATATCTTATTTCCGAATAAGATATGTCTTCTCCTAAGGCAGCTTTGGCATCTCTCAATAAAGTGCTGTTGCTCTTGTTGAAATAATCTGTGATGAGATCAGTTTTTTCTTTGGAAACAAATTCATTAATCTCTAATTTTCCTAATTTAACAAATTGTGCTAAATGCTTTTCGATTGTTGCTTCTACTAACTTTCTTTCTTGGGCTATTTCTTTAATTGACAGTCCAGATGTGTACATTAAGTAACTCTCTTTCTGAGATTTCGTATAATCCTTTATAACTTTTTTTGGCATAAGCTTTATAATTATCAGACGTTTATAATGTTGTTTACTTTAGCTTTATTTTATCTAAATTATTGATTTATATTATTTTCACTAGTATTTGTACGTTACTCGTCTTTAAACATCAACTATTCCTGAGTGTTTCAAGTAATTAAAAACGAATTTTATATCTGCATAGGAGACCGAATTTCCCAGAAAGCTTTTTGCATCTCCCATTGAGGTAGTCTTGCTTTTTTGGAAATAAGCCGAAATCGATTCTAGCTTTTCTTTACTCACAAAATCAACGACATCAAGTTCTCCCGTGCTGACATAGTAGGCTAAATGCCCCTCTATGGTCGATTCGGCAAACCCCCTTTCAGCGGCAATCTCTTTTACCGATTTCCCCGATTTGTATAAATCGAAACTTAGCTTTTGGGTATTTATTTTTTCGGGCTTTTCTTCCTCTAGGGGAATGACGAATGATGCCTCAGCTTTTTCAATATTATTTGCTTTGCAATATTCTGAAACCATTTCAATAATTTCATTTCCATATTGCGAAGCTTTCGTTTTCCCGATGCCATGCACCTGCAACAATTCCTTTACCGAAACCGGCAATTGATGCACCAAAGCCAACAATGACTTCTGAGGCAATATCATATAGAGGTCCACATCGTTTTCGTCTGCAATTTCCTGCCGCCACTGTTTCAACTGAATGTATAAATCAGGATGAATCGCATCTTTGGGAACTTCTGGCTTTGTTTTGGGGTTCGATTTAATTTGCAACTTAAAGTCAATTTCAGCGTTGGCTTTCACCTTGATATATTCAAGTGTTTTAAAACCATTGACGCAAGATTTCAAACCTGCAATTTTAACAAAAACAAGGAGTTGAAAGCCCTCCAAGGCATCCGTAAGCAATTTTCTTACCGCTTTATTGTCAGTTTCTATGAGTATTTCTCTCGTAAAATTATACAGCACCCTATCTGATTTCTCTGCAAAATACTCAGCTGCCTTTTTCACTCTCTCCTGTAACAATGCATTTTCTTCAGGCAAAGCCTCTTGACCGAGCATTTGCTGCAGTTGAAGTGTAAATTTTTCGGCAACAGTATATATTTCTGTTTTTGCATTTTCGTTCATTTGCCTTGCATCATTGATAAGGCTTGCACTTATAATATTGTTATGCTCATTCAAAGACTTGTTCAACCAATAAAACCGTTTTTCTATGGGTTTGAAATCGAACAACTCATACAGTATCGACTGTTGAAATTCCTTTTTCGAATCGTTGAGTTCCTTCTCCCCGGGTTCGTTATTGCGCGAATCCTGAGTGTAATCCGAAACAATCATATCGGTTTTAATGCTATTATAACTCACTGGGGAACTCAATACGAGGCCGTCGAAGCTCTTGCAACGACTTAAGGCAACATACACTTGACCGTGCGCAAAAGAAGCATTGGCGTCGATGATGGCTTTTTCGAAGGTGAGACCCTGGCTTTTATGGATGGTAATAGCCCAGGCTAACTTTAAAGGATATTGTGTAAATCGTCCAATAGTGGATTCTGTTATCTCCTTAGTTGTAGCGTCAAGCGTATACTTCAGGTTTTGCCATTCTTCAACATGAACAGATATTTCAGCAACATCCGTTGGGCATTTCACCATAATGCTATCGGAGGTGATTTTTGTAATCTTGCCTATCTTACCATTATAATAGAGTTTATCGTAGGAACTATCGTTTTTCACAAACATCACCTGGGCCCCAACTTTAAGTTCAAGTTCCGGCTCGGTGGGATACATATAAGCAGGAAATTCATCCTCAATTTCGGCAATAAAGAATTGCGACGGACTCTTAATTTTCTTTAGTTTCGAATGATTCATCTCTAAGGCATTGGCATTATGCGTGGTCAGCGTAATGTATCCTTCTTCGTCTTTAGGCGAAAAGTTGGGTTTATACCTTTCATTTAACTCGGTAAGCGTTTGTTTGTCTATTGTCTTATTGCGTATTTTGCTCAGCATATCAATAAAGTAGGCATCCGACTGGCGATAGATATGCTTCAGCTCTATAACAACTGGGTTGGTTTTCTTTAGAGCGTGGCTGCTAAAAAAATACACTGTTTCGTAATAAGGACGCAACATTTCCCATTCATCCTCCTTTATCACGGGCGAGAGTTGATGCAAGTCGCCAATCATAAGCAATTGCACTCCACCAAAAGGTTTTGAATGATCTTTATACTTGCGTAGCACTTCATCCACAGCATCCAGCATATCGGCTCTCACCATGCTTATTTCGTCTATCACCAGCAAGTCCATACTTTTAATCAAGTGTATCTTCTCGCGATTAAACTTTTTGGCAGCCGGAACAGAGTTTGTCACCTCTCCATCAGTCTTAGTCACAGCATGCAACAAGCTTTCGGGGATTTGTGGGCCGAACGACAATTGGAAAAACGAATGTATGGTAACTCCCCCCGCGTTGATGGCTGCAACTCCTGTTGGAGCCACCACTATCATGCGTTTTGGCGTATCTTTCCTCAAATTATGAAGAAAAGTAGTCTTACCTGTGCCTGCTTTTCCCGTTAGGAAAATGGTTTTGTTGGTAAATTGAACAAAATCGTTGGCAAGCTGAAGCTGGGGGTTTTCTAACATTGTTTTATTTAATCTCGTTAAGTTTAATTCCTCGGAGTTCTGCTTTGGTTGCTTAATTGCGAGCGCAGGAGAGCAATCTGAATTCTTGAGATTGCTTCGTCCTTCCTCATCGCAATGGCAGTCTTGTTAATTGCCAAGCTTTACTTAGAGATATTATGTGCATGCAATAATGCATTATTTATTTGTATCAACATATTTTTCCGGTTTCAGGGCTTCGGCAGTCCACATTTTAAGGAAGGTAAGCACTTTTTCCTTATCGTAGCCTTCGCCCGATTCGAGGAAACCCGAATCCTGAGTATGAAGTCGTTTGCCATCGGCATCCAACACCAGAAACACAGGAAAACCAAAGCGTTGTGGAAATTCTAATTGCTTGAGCAGACCCAGGTTTTTGTTTTCTTTGCTATAATTGATGTGAAGCACAACGAAATTCGCTTTTAATGCAGAATCGATAGCAGGGGTTTCGTTGCAAAACTTATTGAACCTAAGGCACCATTTGCACCAATTGCCACCTAGCTGTATCAATAGATGTTTATTTTCGGATTTCGCCTTGACCAGGGCCATTTTCAGATCAGAAAGGGCATTGGCTTCGGGATTGTAGATGGTTTCTTTGACTTGGGCTTGGCTTATGTTTACTAAGAAAAGCATGAAAAAGAGGCTTGCGAATAATTTCATGGGTATGATTATTTTTTGAGAGGTAAAATTAAAAATTATTTGCGAGATAGAAAATTTTAATTTGAACTTTGCACTTTTTGATGAAAAAAATCAATGTAATGGAGAACAATAAAAAGCGGGAGGGCTACTAAAGCACATTTTGTAAAAATCAGATTTTTCCGTCTGAAATGAGTAATCAACTAATTTTAGACAGTATTTTAGCCTTAACCAAAAAAAATATTTTCTGTAATAATAAAAAACCATCTTAGCTCATACAAGCCTGATTGTCATCTTTTTTAAAATTCCGATCTCATGGCAGTATCATTTCTTTTTGCTTTAAACTATTTTTTTTGCTGAAATATTTTGTAGCTATTAATGTTATTAGTAATTTTATGACTTCATTCTAAATCTTTTATATTATGAGAATATTATTTGGCTGTAATACTTGTCCTGAGTGCTTGGCGCGACAGGCAAAGGGAGACACTTCAGCAGTGCATGAACCCCATGAAATTGATTTATCGAAGGGAAATCTTACTAATGATGAAATTAAAGAACTGTTGAAGGAGCTGGAGAGCTCACTTCCTAACATGAAGTTTGTTTTGGTGAAAGACCAATTCGATTTATTGGTTGAACACTTAGAAGAAGTTATTCTAAAGGCGATTCAGGAGGATGACCCTAAGCTTAAAATTAAGTTTTCTAGCTTTATTAAATCCCACACGAAACATAATTTCACCGATGTTTCAAAGATTTTCAGAAGCAAAATGGGTATTACCCTTGCAAAGTTTATCAAGAAACACAAAATAATTAAGGTAAAGGCATTGTTGCAAGATGGGAAGATGAATTTTTCGGATATTGCCGACGCGATGAAATATACCAACATTGCTCATCTGTCTTCTCAATTCAAAGCAGCGACTGGCGAGACGCTTTCGCAATTTTGCAAGGCTAACAATTGCATGTTTAAGGGAAAAGATTATATCAAAAAAAAATAAAGACATAAACCTTAATTTGTAAGTGGGAGTATAATAAAAAGCTAAGAATTTAACTCCCACATTCGCATTTTTTGCTGCTTGCCCTTTGATGTTTCATTGAGCTGACGCTAAGCAATTAGGCCTGACAAAACCATGCGAAAAGCCGACCATTAAAAAACTCGGAATTTCAATAAAAAAACTCGGAATTTTACTTGCTTTTTTTTTGATATGGTTGTATTTTTGATCCCTATTTCATGAAATAGTTAATCGAGTACTAACAAATTAAATTTATCTAAATTATGTCTGTAGAACCAAAAGATGAACCTGTCCTCCATTGCGATGGAACCGACCCTAGCGCTGTTGCCATTTTGGCAGCACGCTTATTAATTGGCCTGTATTTTTACGTATTGATCTTTCTTGATCCTCCTATTGCAAAAGCAGATTTCGAACTAGCTCTTGCAAAACTTAATCTTCTTATTTCTGAAGCCCAAGGCAATCACAGAAAAAAGTTAGAATGTGCTGCACAATGTGCTATTGTTTTCGCTATGATAAAACAATTATTGGGCTTTGCAAAGCCTATATGTGGCAATGATATCGAATTGATTAACAAATCTGGCTTCGATTCAAGCCTTGTAGCTTCTCCTCACCCTTTAGCCGACAAGGCTAGTGTGAGAAAAATTATTAAAGGTGCCGATCCTCACACCATTAAAGTGATGTTGGCTAAATTTACGGGTTTAACGAGATATAAAAAAGAAACCCGCACCTATACTGTATATGTTTATGACTCAATGGAAACGGAAGTTTTCAAAATTGGCTGCAGCGAAACCAATTCGCGCAAGCTCATTGTAAGTGATGTTCCTTTTTTAACTCCTAAATACTATGCAGTAGGCATTCTGAATGCTGCAGGTAAAAATGAAAAGTCGGACAGGGTAAAATTTACCTTAACCGACTAAATTGATTTTATGGTGATGAAATTATAGCTTCGTCACTATCAAGTTTAGGGGCATAGAAATAAAATTCTATGCCCCTTTCTATTTGTTTTTACCGTAAAAAAAATGAAATATGGGCAGGGGAAAGAAATTTTCTCCCAGCTAAACTTTTTCTTCCCCCAGCTGAAAGAAATTTTCTCCCAGCTAAACTTTTTCTTCCCCCAGCTGAAAGAAATTTTCTCCCAGCTAAACTTTTTCTTCCTCCGGAGGAAAGAAATTTTC
>CAIXTV010000238.1 GCA_903922465.1 uncultured bacterium | reverse complement strand
TACAGACAACCTTATAGGAAATTATAGCGTCTTTATATAAATATACTCAATAACATTAAAACAAAACAATTATGAAAAAATCATTCTTCTTTTTGGGGCTGATTTTATTAGCTGGTTTCGGGTCATCGTTTGGGCAACCATTTTCAATTATTGATAAATTAACTTCTCCTCAGAGCACAATAGCATGTCCTGCTCCTGTTCATACATCTTACGGGCACACTTTAGGCTTTTTCCCAACAATACCAGTTCATGACACTATTATTGTAAAATGTTATTTCGGAGATGGGACCGATACTACACAAAACCAAATAGTTTCTATTTATGACTCCACTAATTTATATTTATTTAATTATCCTCATATATATTCTACTCCTGGCATGTATGTGAGAAATTTTTCCGCAAGAAGTATTTCAACAGGAATTTTAGATTCAACTTTCATTCCCGACACCTTATATGTTGGAACTTCTTGCGATACTATTAAAGGCTATTTATATAAAGACATAAATGCTGATTGTATGCCTAACACAGGTGATTCCGTGTTGTTTAACAGTAATAATGTTCCTAATAATGTTTTTAAGCATTACTTTAATAATTCAATAGTCAATCCAAATAATATTCATATTAATACAGTAAGCAATCGGTTTTATATCCCAATTTGCTATGGAGTTCCGGGAACAACAGAACAATATATAGTAAAATTTACTGACCCTAACTTTGCAAATGCTTGTTGCGTTCCTAATGCACAGTATTCATATTCTTCCTTCCCAATTAACACACAGGCTGATTTTGGATTTTCTTGCATGCATGATTGTTTGGATTTAGCTTTATATTTTTCTTCTATTAGTGCAGGTATAAATCAAGCAATTTTAGATATAATTATTATTAATTTCGGGTGTTTTAATTCTGGTGTATACACTGCAAAAGTGATCATTGACCCTATGTATCATTATTCTTATACCCTTCCCGGCTCATTTTCTCCTACAATTATTCCGGCTGCGAGTGGCGACACATTGAAATATGCACTTCCGGGTCTATCATTTTTAGATAACCAATATTTTAAAATCAGACTTTTACCTAATACTGTTACCCTCGATGCTTACGCATCTTTTAAATGCCTTGTTGAAGCAAACGCAGATTGTATTCCTTCAAATAATTTCTGCCAGGACTCTTCCAAGGTTTTTGCCGCTATTGATCCAAATGATAAACAAGTTACACCTGATGGTAATATATATAATATGACTGAGTTGACTTATAATGTACGCTTTCAGAATACGGGTAATGCTGCTGCTTCCAGCGTAACAATAATTGATACTTTAGATTCGCATTTAGATATGAATACATTTCATTTTATTGCCAGTTCACATGATGTATTCATAGAAAAACTGCCCGGAAATATTGTTCATTTCAACTACGATCCAATTTCTTTGCCTGATTCGGGAGCAGATTATCTGGGCAGCATGGGAGCTGTCAAATTCTCAATAAAACCATTAGGTTATTATCCGATTGGCACTGAAATTAAAAATACCGCTTATATTTATTTCGATGATAATGCAGCTGTTGTTACCAATACAGTTGTAAATACCATTGATACTACTGTTCATGAGCAAATAGAATTAATACAAAACAACAATTCATTTACCATTTACCCCAACCCCGCCACCAACACCCTCCATATCCAACTACCACAAGATAATTCTACTGCCGAATTAAAAATCTATAATCTCTTAGGACAAATACAACAGACCTTAAGACTTACAAAACAGGAAACTGCTATTAATATTTCCGC
>CAIXTV010000237.1 GCA_903922465.1 uncultured bacterium | reverse complement strand
GGTCTTAAAGAAGAAATGCAAGGTAGAGGTTCTGGAGCAGTCCGTTCATTCTGTACTTATGGTGAAACTACTGGAGAAATTGATGAGTTTGGATTACCAGTCAGACATAATTGGGCAAATGAATATCGTGGTAAGGCAAAAGTAGTTTATGGGCATACTCCAGTTCCAGAAGCAGAATGGTTAAATAGGACTATCAATATAGATACTGGGTGTGTTTTTGGAGGAAAGCTGACAGCATTTCGTTATCCTGAAGAGGAATTAGTATCAGTAAATTCCAAAATGGTTTATTGTGACCCTGTTAGACCAATTCAATTCGATGAAAATGTAAACCAATTTAGTTCACAACAAGAATATGATGATTTGCTAAATATTGAAGATGTTATTGGAAAAAGAATAGTTCAAACAAGATTAAGAAATAATATTACTATTCGTGAAGAAAATTCAATTGCTGCATTAGAAATAATGAGTCGTTTTGCAATTAACCCCAAATGGTTAATTTATCTTCCACCAACTATGTCACCATGTGGTACAAGTGATATACCTGAATTTTTAGAATATCCTGTACAAGCCCTTAATTATTTCAAGAAAAGAGGAGTTGAAAAGGTTGTATGTGAGCAAAAACACATGGGGTCAAGAGCTGTTTTAGTGATTTGTAGAGATGAAGAAACAGTATTTAATCGATTCGGTATAAAAAATGAAGGAATTGGAATTTGTTATACTCGTACTGGAAGAAACTTTTTCAATGATTCTAAAATAGAAAATGAATTTATTGGAAGAGTACATCAATGTTTGACAAAGATAAATTTTTGGGATAAATTTAATACAAACTGGGTTTGTTTAGATGCAGAATTAATGCCATGGTCTGTTAAAGCACAATCACTTCTTAAAGAACAATATGCTGCTGTTGGCGCTGCAGCTGGGGGTGCTTTGCCAGTAGTTGCAGAAGCCTTGCAATCAGCATTGGATAGAGGTGTTGAAGAAGCAGTATTTTCTTTAAAGAAATTTTCTGTAAAGAAAGAAACAATTTCAAAATACATAAAAGCTTATCAGAATTATTGTTGGAAAGTTAATTCAATAGATGATTATAAGTTAGCTCCATTTCATATCTTAGCTACTGAATCACATGTTCATTTTGATAAAACTAATGAATGGCATATGGAAAATATTTCTAAAATTTGTGAAGGTGATAAAGAGCTCTTATTAGCAACACCATATAAAATAGTTCAACTTAACGACCAAACAAGTTATAATGATGCTGTTAATTGGTGGCTTGAATTAACACGAAATGGCGGAGAAGGAATGGTTGTAAAACCTTTTGACTTTATAACTTTAGGAAAAGAAGGATTACTACAACCAGCAATTAAATGTAGAGGAAGTGAGTATCTTAGAATTATATATGGTCCTGAATACGACCGTCCTGAAAATATTTCTCGTTTAAAAAATAGAGCTATTTCAAAAAAACAGTCTTTAGCTATTAGAGAGTTTGCTTTAGGTTTAGAAGGTCTTGAAAGATTTGTGAAAAGAGAGCCTTTAAGAAGAATACATGAAAGTATATTTGGTGTTTTAGCTTTAGAAAGTGAAATAGTTGACCCAAGATTGTAAATATTATTTGCTTGAAGCTAAAATTTAAAGGACTTGATGTATTTACGAAGTTCAAAAAAATGACAAAAAAATTGAAAAGGGACAAAACGGGGACAAATCGTAAAATATTATTATTCATGCGGCGTTTGGAAATTTGAAATGAGTAAATTAAAAATATAAACACTAACTTACTTATTAATAAAATTAAAATTAAATATATGAAGAGTTTAAATATCGATACAAAGTCAAAAGCAATAATAATTACGATAATTTTTGTTTCTGCTTTCTTCTATTCATTTTTAAGATATGTCATTTTTGGTAGTGTACAGATAATTCATACACCTACATTTATTATCAACAAAGCAGTTGCATTTGCTTCAATTTTCTATCTGTTCATGGTTTTGAAAAACTCTAAAAAAGATATTCAATCAGCTAAGATTTGGTTTGAAATTTTTTCCTTCTCGATTTTGTTGCATATATTATTGACCTTAACCTTGCTTCCTTTTGGTTTTTACAAGAAAATGATGGAAGGCTCCTCATTAAACTTATCAGGCAATCTTACAATAATTTTCGGTGTGTTAACTTGCTTTTCCTTTTATTCTAAGAAGATATTACATAGTATCAATCTAAATTTCAATAAATTGACTCTGACATTGCTGTCTTTTCATTTATTTTTTCTTGGTTGGCAAGGATGGATTGAACCTTCAAAATGGTTTGGATTTATGCCACCAATAACCCTTATTTGCTTTATCATTGGATTATATTTATTATTTATGGAATTAAAAGAAAAAAAATCATGCGGAAACTAATATTTATTATAATTATTGCTATGTCTCCTTATCTTTTACCAAATTCAGTAGAAGCAAAACAATACAAGGTTGCAATACTAATTTATGAAGGAGTTTACTTACTTGACTTTGCAGGTCCCCTTGAAATTTTCAATGATGCTATGGAGAATGATACAAGTTCTGCATTTCAAGTTTATCTTGTTTCACCTGATGGTAAACCCATAAAAGCGCATACAGGGACTGAAATTACTCCTCAATATTCTGTTATGAACTCGCCTCAACCTGATATACTTGTCATACCAGGTGGTGACCTATCGTTATCCACTAACAACAAAGCAATTGCAACTTGGATTACAAAAACATCTGAAAGTTCTATGATAACAATGTCAGTATGCACAGGAGCATTTATTCTTGCCGATTTGGGAATTCTGAATGGTAAAGAAGCAACTACTTGGTTTGGAGCAAAGAAAAGGCTTAAGAAGAATTATCCTGATATAAAAGTAGTTGATAAACGGTTTACTGATAATGGTAAAATTGTTACAACTGCTGGTGTTTCAGCAGGTATTGATGGAGCAATTCATGTTGTTGAAAGACTTTTTGGTAAAGAAATTTCTGAAAAAACGGCAAAATATATTGAATGGGAAAGTAAATAAATTTTGGTTATAATTAAAAGGAAAAATAATTGAAAAAAATAATAATAATCGTGCTATTTCTGTTCTGTATTAAATTACAAGCAGAAGAAGTAACAGTTGCCATTGCTGCTAATTTGCAATTTGTATTTCAGGAAATTTCAACAAATTTTAAAAACAAAACCGGTATAGAAGTAAAAACAATATCAGGTGCTTCGGGTAAACTCACTGCACAAATTCAGAACGGCGCTCCTTTTGATGTTTTTATGTCTGCTGATAATGATTACCCTCAGAATTTATTCAAGTCTGGATTTACTTATGGTGAACCAAAAATCTATGCCTATGGTTCTCTTGTGTTTTGGACTTATAAAGATTTGAAGTTAGATAATATTCTGAAACTTTTGCAAAGTTCTGAAATTAAATCAATAGCTATTGCAAACCCTAAGAATGCACCTTATGGAAGAGAAGCAATAAACTATCTCAATAATTGTAAAATTTATGAAGCGATAAAAGATAAATTGGTTTATGGAGAAAGCATTTCACAAGTCAATCAATATATTACATCTGGTTCATCTGACATAGGTATTACAGCAAAATCAATTGTTGTTTCTCCTGATATGAAAAACAAGGGTAAATGGATAGATGTAGATGAAAAACTTTACAAACCGATTGCACAATCCGCCGTTATTCTTAAAAATGGTTATGAAAAGAATCAAAAAGCATCGAAATTATTTTTCGACTATATCTATTCAAAAGAAGTCCAAAAGCTATTTTTAAAGTATGGTTATAAACTCTAAGCAAAAGATATGAGCATAGATTATCAACCACTGATACTAACATTCAAGTTAGCATTTATAACAACTTTGATACTTTTGTTAATCAGTATCCCAATATCTTACTGGTTAAATTATAGTAAGTTCAGGTTCAAAATTGTTATTGAATCTATTATTAGTATGCCTCTTGTTTTACCTCCTTCCGTTATTGGTTTCTATTTTTTAGTTGCTTTTGCACCTCAAAGCACATTAGGGCAGCTAATTGAAAAATTCTTTAATTTAAGAATGGTATTTACTTTTGAAGGTTTGGTTCTTGGTTCAATTATTTTCAGCTTACCGTTTATGGTAAACCCATTGAAGTCAGGCTTTGAAGCAGTAAATTACTCTCTAATTGAAGCATCTTATACATTGGGTAAAAGCAAATTTGAAACTCTGATGAAAGTGATATTGCCTAACATTAAACCATCAATCATAGCTGCAAGTGTTATGACATTTGCTCATACTGTTGGTGAGTTTGGTGTAGTTTTAATGATAGGCGGTAACATACCGGGTAAAACAAAAGTTGCTTCTATTGCCATTTTTGAAGAGGTTGAATCTTTAAATTATGCATCTGCTAATGAGTATTCTCTGGTTCTGATAGCAATTACTTTTGCTATACTTATAACTTTCTACATAATCAATAATAAATATTTTAAAATCTATTGAGAATTGAGATATATGATAAATGTTAAGTTTACAAAGTCAATCAATACTCAGGAAGGAGATATTAATTTAAATATTGAATTTGAAGTAGAATCTAATAGTATTACAGCTGTTTTTGGTAAGTCTGGCGTTGGCAAAACAACTTTATTAAGAGTTTTATCAGGACTGGTTATTCCTGAATCAGGGCTTATAAAAGTGAATGATGTGCTTTGGCTTGATAGTTCTATTAAGTTCTCATTACCTCCTCAAAAAAGAAGTATCGGTTATGTTTTTCAGGATTTTGCTCTTTTCCCTAATATGACGGTTAAAAAGAACATCGAATTTGGTTTGTCGAAGAATCAGGATTTATCTTATAGCGATGACCTTTTAAATATGGTTGAATTGACTAATCTTGCAAATATAAAACCAAGAAAATTATCAGGCGGTCAACAACAAAGAGTTGCATTAGCAAGAGCTTTAGCCAGAAAACCACAACTGCTATTACTTGACGAACCATTATCTTCATTAGATTACGAAACAAGATTGAAATTGCAAAATGAAATTCTTCTACTAAAAAGTCAGCATAATATTTCAATTATCTTGGTGAGCCATGATATACACGAAATTTGTAAATTAGCCGACAGAGTTATTGTTATAGATAAAGGCAAAATTCAATTGAATAGTAAACCAGAAGAAGTTTTTAAGGAAATGAAACTGATTTAAGTTTCTATTATTTGAATTGTAATTTTGAAAAATTGAAAAGGGTCAAATCGGGGACAAATCGTAAAATACGTAGTATTCATGCGACGTACGGAACATTGAAATGAGACAAAATTTGAAAATTGAGACAATAGTAAATGGCTAATACCTATAGAATAAAGTTGAAATTGCGACTGATTTGTTGAAGGACAAGAAAAATGAAAATCGTTAATCTACGTTTCTAATAAAGAATATGTCCAATTTTTTAAATTTAAGGAAAATATGAAAAGAAATTCAAAAGCAGTATGGCAAGGAACCGGTAAAGACGGAGTCGGTCATGTAAGTTCGCAAAGCGGTGTACTTAATCAAAATCAATATTCTTTCAAATCAAGATTCGAACAGGGCATCGGAACAAATCCGGAAGAGCTCGTTGCCGCGGCTCATGCCGGATGTTTCTCAATGAAATTAGCTTTTGTTATTGATGCCGCTGGTTATAAAGCTGAATCCCTTGAGACCAGTTGTGACATTGACCTCGTTGATGGTGTAATCATCGGTTCTCATCTTACATTAAGAGCAGTCGTACCGGGCATATCACAAGAAAAGTTCGATGAATGTGTTGCTGACGCTGAGAAAAATTGCCCGATTTCTAAATTACTGAACACAAAGATATCAGTTGATGCAACACTTGTAAATTAGAGTTTATATTTATTTTCATTAATATTATTGTTACTTTATTATTATGATTATGGTAATTGACAAAATATAGATACATACAAACAAAAAACCCTGCTAGCAGGGTTTTATTTTTATAAGTCACTATAGATTAGTAATTTAAAGCGATAGAACCGGCTCTATATTCTATAACATTTGTTTTGCTGATTCAACAGTTATTTCCAGAACTCTGGTAAGAAATGAGAACTTTTCTTTCATCATATCATATTCTTCGCCTTCGCTGATATATCTGGCAGTACCATCAACCAAAAAACCAGTTCCCTGATAATCATTATATCCTACAACATCTTTGCTGCCTAATGTTATTTTCACTTTATTATTAACATCAACATTTTTTTCGGTTTTTCTTAAAGCATAAGCAGGAATCAGGATTCGTTCATCATCTGTAATTACAAGATAAGAGTTCCATGTATTAGCTACGTGTACTTCTACACCCCATGATGTTATTGATACGACACCTTCGTGTTCCAGCACTTCTAAGAATTTGTCAGATAATTTTCTATTTTCATTCATTTTTTCGTTCTTTATTAATTTTGATAAAAATTGTTGTTCTTACTATTTTGGCTGCCAATAGCATCTCTTGGGAGATATAATAGCTCCCTCATTTTTTAGAGTAGTCATTGCTTTATCGACATCCTTACGTTCTAAATTCGCCAGTTCAGCAACTTTTCCTGCATTTAACGGAATACCAGCTTTTTTCATTGCCTCAAGTACTTGGTCTTTTATTTCCATAACTCCAACTATAATTATATTTATTAAATATTTTTTCGGATATGTCTATTTTGCCTCTTTTTTTAAGCCAGAATAATAATTCAAAATGAGCTTAAATTAATAAAATAAAGAATTTAAATTTTAATAATGAATTCCAGTAATTTCCTGACTGATATCCCATAATTTCTTTGCAGTAGTTTCATTATAGGAAGCTGGACTTGATTTTACAGCTTTTTTCTTAAAAAAGTACTTTCCAGAAACACCATCTAAGGTTTTGTCCAAAGCAAGAAAAATTGTTGTTTTAGCACCATTTTCCGGAGTAATTAAAAATGGAGAAAATAATTTCATAAAAGCTTTAATTAAACCCTTATAATTAGCTCCAAATCCGGTTCTTACAACACCCGGATGCAAACAATTCACAGTAACATTTGTTCCTTCCAGTTTCTTTGCTAATTCATAAGTAAATAAAATATTTGCAAGTTTTGTTTGACCATATACCGAAAAACTCTTATAATCAATTTCACCTCGAATATTCTCAAAATGAATATCTGAGGCTTTGTGAGCTCCTGAACTTACATTGACAATCCTTGACTTTTCTGACATTTTAAGCAAATCAAGAAGCAACCCAGTAATAATAAAATAGGAAAAATGATTTAAAGCAAATGTGTTTTCTAATCCATCTTCAGTTAATTTTAATTCCGGAAAAATGGCACCGGCATTATTCACAAGCAAATCTAATCTCGTAAAACGGGATTGATAATCCTCTGCTACTTTTTTGCAATTACTTATAATTGATAAATCTGCGATCATGTATTGTATATCGTTGTTACCCGAATTTTTCTTAATCATTTCTACAACTTGCTTGGTCTTGGCAATATCTCGACCAGTAACAACTGTTTTATATCCAGCTTTAGCTATTTCAATTGCAGTGATTAAGCCTATTCCATTTGTAGCACCAGTAATTAATGCATTTTTTTGCATAGTATTCTCCATTATTTTATCAATATCATTAATGATTAATCTTTGAAAATTTTATTTTCGTTAAGCATCCGGAATATTTGGTTCTACCAGACGTATTAATTTGTAAAATAATTCTTGCCAGTCTTAATAACTTAATTAAACCGGTATTGAATAGGGAATACCTTCCTGAGTTGCAATAAGTTCTGTTCCACATAAAAAAAGATTTTAGTTGAATAGTAGTTATCATTTGTTGATTTGAAGCACTTCTTTAGAATATCTATTGAAATCTCATCAAGGTGAATATATTTGCGGATATGCGTAATAAGGTTTGTTTGCAATGAATTCTAGTATGTTTTTTTCAGCCTCTATCCATTCTCCCACTTCTTTCTTAAAATCTTCTCCATCTTTTTGCCTTTTGCAAACTCGTCCAACATCTTGTCTAAATACCTTACTTGTTTAGTTGTGTTGTTCATATTGTCAAGTGGTTTGAAAATTCGTAATCGCTGTCAGTCTTTCTTTCCCTTGAATGTCATATAAATCGCCATTGCGTGTCCATGACCTAATTCATATTCTGCCTTTAACCAATTTGTAATTTCTGTGGCTTTCACAGTTTTCAGAAGTTGTCCGTCAAGTAAAAATCCTTTTTCTTCTGCAAGCTTTTTGAAGTCTTCAGGACTTTTTCCGGTTTTTGCTTTAATGTTGTCAATATATGCTTGAAATGACATAATATCCTCATTTGAATTGGTGTTTAATTTATTATAATAAAGGTGCGAAATAATTAAGCTTACAAATCTAGCTTAGTCCGTTTCTTGTAATCGTTACAAATTTCCTTTATAATTTGGGTCAAAGTCCACCATCCATTCAATACCGTATTTGTCTCTGAACATTCCAAAATACGAACCCCAAGGACTGTCGCCAATAGGCATTTCAATTTTACCATCTACTGATAGTCCATTGAATATTCTATCAGTTTCTTCTTTGCTTTCGGCACTGATTGAAATTTTACTTCTGTTTTCGTTTTCGTTTACCCGTCCCATCACTTCTGGAACGTCATTTGCCATTAATACGTTTTTGCCGATAGGCAAAGCTATGTGCATGATTTTATTTGCTTCATTTTCAGGTACCGGGAATTCAGCGCTAGCCATGTCTTTGAAACGAACAATCATTGCGAACTCACCGCCAAATACCGATTTGTAAAATGTGAATGCTTCTTCAGCATTTCCATTGAAGTTGATGTGAGGATTTATTTGTGCCATATTTATTACCTTTATATGTTTGAAAATATTATTTTCATTAAGCATCCGGAATATTTGGTTCTACCAAACGTTTTAATTTATCTAAAGATTCTTGCCAACCTAGATAACACATTTCAACCGGAATTGCATCGGGAATACCTTCTTGCGTTGCAATAAGTTCTGTTCCACATAAGACAGATTTTAGGCGAATTGTAGTTATCATTTGTCCGGGTAAATTTGGGTCATCAAATTGGTCTGTATATTTTAATAATTCATTAGGTATTATTTCTAAATATTCGCCTCCAAACGAATGACCATTGCCTGTCGAAAAATTGGTAAATGACATTTTATATTTACCCCCAACTTTAGCATCTAAACTATGCACTTTACATAGAAAGCCATAAGGAGGTAACCAGGAAGCCATTGCATCTGCATCTATGAATGCTTTAAATACTTTTTCTACCGGAGCAGAAAAAACTCGATGTAAGTTTACTGTATTATTAGCCATGTATATTCCTTTTTTAATATTTTCAATTTTATTTGAGTTCGTTGTTATTATCTGTCCAGTGTGTAATTCAGTTCTGTAACCCCGCAAGTAAATTGTCGGGTAGTCAATAGTTTTAGATTTATCTTGTCTTTGATGTCAACAAACAATGAAATTCCATTTCCAAGAATAATTGGATTGAGAAACAGCCAGTAGCCGTCAATCAAGTTCAGTTGCATAAGTGAATGTGTTGCAGTCGGGCTTCCAAAAAGCAGGATGTCAGAACCTTCCTGTTGCTTTATTTCATTTATTTTGTCCGAAAGGTTATCGCTAATAATTGTTGTGTTAGTCAAATCCGATTCTTTTAATGTTTTTGATAAAACAACTTTGTGAACCATGCTATACCACTTTGAATGTTCAATGTCATGCTTGGTGGGATTTGGTTTGTCTGCAGCAGTGGGCCAGTAATTTTCCATCATCTGATAAGTTACTCGTCCGTATAACGCAGTATCACTTTCGCTTATCCGCTTACCGACATAATCAAAAATTTCTTCATCAACTTTAATCCAGTCCATTTCTCCGTTCGGTCCTGCTACAAAACCGTCAAGCGAAATGTGCATAAATGATATTATTTTTCTCATATATGTATTTGTTAATAAGTTTAATGTTTTATATTGACTGACTGATTGAATTATAAAATTATATTTTAATACTTAAAAAGTGCAAGGTCCTTATACCGTTGTATTTATTTGAATTGCCCTACTGCCATTTTGTAAGCCAAAGCGGCGTCAGGAAGTGGTGTTAGAGATTCCAGTAGTTGATTGTATGTTCCCTTTTCTGACAGTTCGTCAGCAACTTTTTTAATTAAGGCTAATGTAGCTTTCATCAAACCTGAACCCATGCTTAAACGTGCTACACCTAAATCCTGGAGTTCCCGAACAGAGGGAGGAAGTATTCCTGCCCCAATACCGGGGTTTGAAAGAATATTAATTGGGGCATTAATTTCCTTAACAAGTGTGGCAATCGTTTCTTTTTCCCATACAGGCTGAACAAATATGCAGTCTGCTCCTGCTTCACGGTATTTATTGCCACGTTTTATTGATTCAGATAATTTTTCTTGTGGTGATGCTGAGGTGGTATAAAATGAATCAGTCCTTGCATTGATTACTAAATGGAAGCCCAGTGAATCTGATAATGCACGAATGGCTGATATCCTTTCACAAAATTCCATCTCGTCAATTAATACGGGATTCAATTCAATACTATCCTCAATGTTTATCCCAACAATTCCCGTTGAAATTAATTTGTTAACAGAATCAATGATTTCATTTAAATTACTCCCGTAACCAGATTCTATATCAGCAGTTACCGGAACTTGTACTGCATTAACAATCCCTGTAATAGCGTCAATCATTTCCGACAATTGTATAACTTCGCAGTCAGGATAACCTAAAGATGCGGCTATTCCCATACTTGTTGTGGCGATAGCTTTATAACCACTTGCTTCTATTAATTTAGAACTGCCTATGTCCCATGAGTTTAACAGAACTAATATCTCTTTGTCCTGATGATATTTCAAGAACATTTCGGCTTTTTCTTTTTGAATACTTGAAACCATAATCTTGTTCTCTAATTATTGTTAGATAAATATATTTAAATTCTCATTGAATTTCGACTATTTCATTTAGTTACGATCTCTCCATAAGTTATAGCATTGCAATTATTATCTAAGCTACCTCCAATTTCTTGCAGGTGGCATTATGCGTTCGTACTATTTCCAAGCTAAACTGACAAGTGAAGTCCGCTTACTCAGCAGTTGTAGGGTCAATTATTGTTGAGACCTTACTAACTACATTTGCCGGGAACCCTCCTTGCTTTGCGTGTTCGAGAACCATTTCTTCATTTGGCGCATTGTAAACACAATAGATCTTGTCCGTAGTAACATAGCTATGAACCCACTGAATCTGAGGACCCATTTTGCTTAAGACCCCGCAAGAAGTTTGTGAAATTCCTTTTAATTGTTCGGCAGTCATTTTCCCCGCTCCTGGGATTTCTCTTTCAATTACATATTTAGGCATGATTATTTTCCTTTCAATTGTTTTACCTACTCTATTCGGTTTTCGGCAACTCCGTTTTGATAAGATTAAATTATATTAGTTAATACAAAATATAATTTTAGTAAATCCTAACGAAAAATTAATTTTATTATTGTATTTTGGACTTCTACATAATTCCGTATTTAAGTGAAATAATTTCACCCAATCAAACGTTTGAAACTCTTGTTCAACAAAGAGAATATTAAATTATGAGCAAAATAAATATCAATAAAAATGAGTTGTCATCTGAACAAAATGAAGAACTCCTCAAAGCATTGAAAACCCGTTTTGAAAAGAACATGAAACGTCATGAAAGCATAGAATGGACTAAAGTGCATGCAAAGCTTGAAGCTAATACCGCGAAACTGTGGTCACTCCACGAAATGGAGAGCACAGGCGGTGAGCCGGATGTTGTGGGCTATGATAATAAGACCGACGAATACATTTTCAATGACTGTTCCGCCGAAAGCCCTGCTGGACGCAGAAGTCTTTGTTACGACCACGAAGCTCTGGATGGAAGGAAAGAAAATAAGCCTAAGAATAGCGTTATTGATCTGGCTGATGCAATGGGCATTGAACTACTATCGGAAGAAGAATACCGAGAGTTGCAGAAGCTTGGGAATTTCGATATAAAAACGTCTAGTTGGGTGAAAACACCTGCTGAGATCAGAAAACTAGGCGGTGCTATCTTTTGCGATCGCCGATATGACAAAGTCTTCGTGTATCACAACGGTGCAGAATCCTACTATGCTGCCAGGGGATTCCGTGGTTCACTTAAGGTGTGAACATATATCAACCTAAAACCCTAGAGTCAAGCCTTAAAAAATGGATGCAGCATATTCTAAATGGAAAGGGATTATGCGATCAGTAAATATGGTTGAGAAAATGGTAAATCAAACCTATAAATATTACTTTTTTTGTTAATATTGCATAAACCAAATTGTATAACTTTTAAAAGAATGGTTAATTTTATGAAAAAATCATTAAGAATAATCCTGCTTTTAGTCGTTTTAATGACTACTAAGGCAATGTCCTTCAATCCTCAGTTATCTTCAATGCTTCAGGATACTTTAAACAGATATGTATCAATGATTACAAATATTAAAGGAATGTCCGCCAGTGTGTATTTACCTGGTCAGGGTATTTGGCAGGGAAGCACTGGTTTGTCTTATTCAGAACATCCAATAACCTCTGATATGATGTTCGGTATAGCTAGCAATACAAAGTTATTTGTAGCAACGGCAATTCTAAAACTTGCAGAGAATAAAATACTTAGTTTAGATGATTCCCTGCACAAATGGATTCCAAATTATCCAAATATTAATCCTGATGTGACAATTCGTCAACTACTCAATCACACAAGCGGAATTTCCGACCCACTTTTTGTTCCGCCATATATGGATACGATTATGAATAATCCTAAAAGGGTTTTTACTCCAAATGAAGTACTGGGGTGGATGAGCACACCACTTTTTTCCCCGGGCAAAGGTTGGGGCTACTCAAATATTAATTATATAATAGCTGGAATGATCGTTAAAAATGCAACCGGTAATCACATATCAAAAATAATAAGAGATAGCATTCTAACACCTATGCATTTAGACAGCATGTTTTATGATGTCGAAGAACCTGAACGTGGCAATATATCACACCGCTGGTTTAATAATATTGATTACAAAGATACATCGCGAATTGGACTGAATACAGCTGGAGGTTGCGCCGGTGCTTTGTTCTCAACTTCAAACGAAATGGTGAAATGGTATCATGCCTTGATGAGCGGTCAAATATTGAATTCTGCTTCTTTAGCTGAATTGACGAATTTTGTTTCAACAAAGGGGCAATTCACTTACGGATTGGGTTTGGAGAAACAAACTTTTTTTGGTCATACAGTTTGGGGGCATGATGGCTCAACATGGGGATATAAAAGCAGAATGATCTACGACCCCTGCTCCGGAATAGTAGTTTGTGGACTAGCCAACTCTTGGCCCGCTGGAATGGATGGAATAACCTTAATTCTATATAAAGTTTTGGCTGATTATTTACCGGCATGCCCGGGAATAATTACTGGACAAACTAACTTATGCCAAGGAGAAAAATCTGTAACTTACACAATTCCTGAAATTACAAATGCAACCTCATATTCTTGGACACTTCCAAACGGTGCGACAGGTACGAGTCAAACTAATAGCATTACTGTGGATTATGATTTAGTTTCCGTCTCTGGAGACATTACAATTAAGGGAGTGAATAGCTATGGAGATGGACCTGCTTCTGCATTAAAAATTACTATTATTCCCAAACCACCTACTCCTATAGTTACAAAAAATGTTAATATTTTACACTCTGATGCACCAGTCGGAAATCAATGGTACGATTCAAAGGGAAAAATTAGTGGTGCCACCAATCAAAATTATACTGTTACAACCACTGGCAGTTATTATACAATAAGTACTCTTTCTGGGTGCAACTCTGAAAGTTCAAATATTATTTTTGTTAATTTATCAGGAGTTGATGAATATGGTAAGAATAAGCTTCTAAGTGTTTACCCTAATCCTGTTAAAAATGAATTAACGATAGATATTGAAGGTCTTAATAAAAAAATAGAATTTAGTATTATGAATTCGTTAGGGGAATTCATTTTCAAAGGAGAAATATTAAATAGAAGAGTTATCAATACAGATACATTTGCTTCTGGTCTTTATTTAATAAAACTTGATTATGGTACAACCTATGAAATTATAGAATTTATTAAAGACTAATAATAAATCATTCAAAACATAAAATACATAGTATACATAAGGTGTTCAAAACATAAAGAAAGAGCAGAAAAAGAAATAACCAAGTGATTCTGAGATTACTTTATCCTCCAAATAGTTGAAACATGGCTTTAGTACATATTTTGATACTTTGTAAATTAGTGGTATTGAGATATTTTCAAGCCAATTGTAACCTTTTTGATAATTGATGTGTCTTAGGTGTAAATTCCTGTAGCTAAATATCTATTTTCAATTTATAGAAGAGGTTAAAGCATGTTTGGATCTATTATTTCTACACAATCTAAAATTCAGATGGTAAACAAAATACTTACTATCATCTGTTTTACGCTTTGCTTTTTTTCTGCTAATAATTTATTTTCTCAGGATGTTGGCGGATACACAGATCCAAAAACTCCAGGGAGACACAGCAGAGTTAATATCGATTCAGCAAATATTGTCGTTAAGCCACACGGAATCTATGCTGAAATCACTACTGAATTTTGGTACAGGTCAGTTGAATTAAATTCAGCCACCGACACGCTTGAATTGTATGCCTTCTTTGACCTTCCATCTACGGATTTTATAAATGATTCCTGGCTTTGGGTTGAGGACACACTTGTTCATGCAATGATTATTGATGTAAATACTGCATCATTAATCTATGAGGATATTGTGCACAGGCAGCATAGAGATCCATCAATCCTCTATAGGAGAAGCACATCCGGCCGTTACGAATACAGGATATTTCCTAATGTCGGAAATAAAAGCAGACATGCTAAGATTTCATACTATACAAAAATGAATTATATTAATGGTATTGCTCAATTTGCTTTCACTCCCACAATCTTAAACTAATCGGCAAATAAATCAGTTCCCCGCAATTTTAAATTTTATCTGAATAGTAACTTTACAGATATAGATTTTGGTGCTTCACCTCCAGCCAAAAATTACTCAAGTGATAATTACGGAAATTATGTTGAATTTAACACTGTTAACCAGGTTTTGAAACAAACTTTTTCCTATCAATATGATTTCACTACTCCCTATTTTAGCTTATCCAAAAGAATTGATGATCAGGAATACTATTTCACAATGTTTGATAGTAAACTATTAGTATCGAATTATGTCAATCAAAAAATTAACTTCTTAATTGATTACGACATTAATAAAACTACTATTTCAGCTAAAGATGTGATTGATCAATTAAAAAAAGTAATTCTATCTAATCTGAGTTCTAAAGACTCAATTAATATTATGATTGGCAGTAAAAATACTGTTAATCTATTTAATAGATGGGTTCCGTGCAATAAAGACACAATAAATTTACTTATTGATTCTACAATTTATAAAAAAATTGGATTCTACAGCTACTTACCCGATTTGATGGCTGATGGAATTAGTTTTAATGCAAAATTCAGTAATAGTTCTACTATTGCTTTATTAACAAGTTCAGAGTATGCGCCAACACCAACGACAGCTAATCCCATAATTCAGAATTGTCTACTGCTAATGGCACTGAGTAACATCAAAATCACAACAATTGATTTTTCTGATGTTCATTATTCTGAATATAATATAAATGCAAAAGATTATTATGGTAACCAATATTTTAATGAAAAAATTGCTGAATTAACAAGAAGTGATTTTTACAGCATAAAAGGGACTAATAGCACTATTTTCAGTATGCTTAACACTGCCTTTTCAACTCTTAAGGGAACCATAACTGATATTGGACTATATGTTGAGCCCACTGATGGTATTTCAATCGCAAAGACTTCCGAAAATATAATTGATATAAATTCAAACACAAAACTAATATATGAATATGGTAAAATCGAGGGATCTTACCCGATTGAAGTAAAATTTTCTGCATTATTAGATGCTAAACCGGTAATTCAGAAATACATAATCGATCAATCTAATGTTATATTTAATAATGAATCCGCAAAAATGTGGAACTGGAAATACCTTAGATTACTAGAAGATAAGAAGAATAAAACGAAAAAGGAAAGTTATGATTTAACAAATCGGAGCATAACAAACCGAATACTAACTATGCAAACTGCCTTTTTATGTCTGGAACCCTGGATGATGACTAGAGATACAAATAGTGAAGAAGAGAGTCCAACAACATCAGTAGAAGAAACAATGACCGAAATTGGATTAGAAATAACCTATGGACCTAACCCCATAGAAAATAATCTGGTTATTAAGATAAATATTGATAATGAAAGCACAAAGATTTTATCTGTTGGGATTTATGACGTTTTGGGAAGTTTGGTCAAAGGATTTCAAATCGACAGTTTTGCCAATTCTATAAATTTAAATTGGGATACTAACTCTGATAGTAATGGAAAAGTACCTCCCGGTGTTTACTATCTTGTCATAAAAACAAATTCAGGGAATAAAATTTTGAAATTAGTGGTTGTATAATATTTTCTATTCCTAGAAAAAGAAGAAATTTGGGAACTATTCTGATTGAAATAGTTCCCATTTTCTATATAACTAATTGTCAAGCCACTGCTTAAAATCGTTTACTCTTTCACGGCTAACAATTCTTGATTCTTCTTCCAACAGTTTCGAATTAATGGCTAAGCGACTATTGAAATAAGTGTCAACTTTTTCGATAGATTGTATATTGATAATTATTTTTCTGTTTATGCGAAAAAAATTCTTTGGTTCTAGTATCTCTTCTAGTTTTTCTAAAGTATAATCAACAGAATATTTATTCCCTTTTTTATTAACTAACAGGGTCAAACCATCCTGAGTCTCAAAATGGTGAATTTCTTCAGTTTGTATCGCTTTAATTGATTGTCCCATTTTCACAAGGAATCTATTCTTATATTGCTTACTCAACTGCTTGTAGGCATTTGTTAAGTTCTCCAGAATATTGTTGTCGATTGTTAGATTGCGCTTCTTTAACTTTTCAATCGCAAACTGCAAATCCTGCAATGATATGGGTTTCAATAAATAATCAATGCTGTTTTGTTTGAACGCTTGGATGGCATAGCTATCAAAAGCAGTTGTGAAAATAATTGGAATTTCGGTTTGAATTTCTTTAAATATCTCGAAACTATTTCCATCAGCCAAATGAATATCTAAAAATATCAAATCCACTAGAGTGCCACTTTTAAAAAAAGCAATTGCTCCCTTGACTGTATCAATATAATTCACCACTTCGATAGAACTATCAATTTTTTGAATCAGCAGAGTAAGATGCTCGGCTGATAATTTTTCGTCCTCTATTATTACTACTTTCAAATCAAAACGTGCTTTTCTTAATTTATTAAGCTTTGTCTTTTAAAAAATGCCGAATTCTATTATTGTCCTTCGGTGTGGAATGGCAAAGTAAAATAGAAAGTGCTGCCTTTTCCTTCTTCGCTTTCTGCCCAAATTCTTCCGCTATGTTTCTCAACAAAATCCTTACACAAAAGTAATCCCAATCCGGTGCTTGGCTCCTTTTCAGTTCCTGGTCTGGACACATTCTGATCGAGTTTGAATAGGTTACCCAATATTTCAGGATCCATTCCAATTCCATTGTCTTTGATATAGACACAGTTATCCGATGAGGAAATAATTCCTATTTCTATCTTCCCTCCACGAGGAGTAAACTTAATCGAATTTGAAATCATATTCCTAAGGACAGAATCCAACATAGAGATATCTGCCTTAGCCTCATAAGAACCACTAATATTAATAAGAATTTCGATGTTCTTCTGATTAGCATACTCAAGTTCCATTTCGACATTTTGCTTTATTATATCATCCAACTTACAAAGCTGAGGTTTAAACTTAGTCATACCTCTTTGAATCCTTGACCATTCCAGCAAATTCTCGAGCAATTTATAAAGATTGTTAGCAGAATTCTGCATTTTTTTACTAATTTCCTGTAGTTCTTTCAACGTGAAATCACTCGTTTCCTCAGCCATCAGTTTAGTCAAACCGAGAAATCCGTTGAAAGGCGATCGCAAATCATGGGCAATGATCGAAAAGAATTTGTCTTTGGAAGCATTGAGTTCGGCAAGTTCTAAATTCCTATTTTGAATTTCTTCTTCAGCCAGTTTGCGTTCAGTGATATCCTGAATTGATCCATAAAGAAAAATGCCTTTTTCTGATGAGATTTCTCTATATCCTCTTGCGAAACAAATCCGTATTTCACCATCAGCTCTTACTGCTTTAAGTTCTAATTCGTAAGGGGTGCCATCATTTAAAGCGTTATTAACAGCATACTTGAGCTCATCCATATCGTATGGGTAGATTTTGGAGTGTTCCTTAAATGATGGAGCTCCATCTGCCGGGTTAATTTTAAATATTCTGAATAGTTCATCAGACCAAGTTACTTTATCTTTCGTGCTGTCCCACTCCCAACTACCAATGTGAGCTAAACTTTCAGTTTTAGCAAGCATATTATGACTGTGATTTATTTCTTCTTCTGCCCGCTTGCGTTCAGTAATATCAAGAGCAAAGCCGGTGACTGAAAGCGGAGTGCCTTTATCATCAAACTTAGTGATAGAACCATTGTCATAAAACCATCTATAATTACCGCTAGAATCTAAAATTCTATATTCTACAATGTACTTTTCGGCTTGTCCATCGATATGCTTCTGCATTGCTTCCATTGCTTTGTCAAAGTCTTCAGGGTGCTGCAATACAGTGAAATCAGAATAATGTGTGAATCGTTCGGGAGAATAACCGAGCATTTCAGCTTTTCTTTTGTCGAAAGAAATCAATCCAGTTGCGATATCCATTTCCCACCAAGCCATTTTAGCTGACTGCATAGCCAGATCCAGCTTGGAGTTAATCTCAAAAAGAGCTTCTTCTGCTCTTCTGATTTCTGTTATATCATAGTTGAAAGTAATAATAGATTTCACATTTCCGTTCTCATCGAAATCTGGCACATAGTTGACTGAAATCCACCGTTTGCCGCTCACAAAATTAAATTCATTAACATAAGAAACAGATTTACCAGATTTTACTTCTTCTATATATTTTATTGCAAATTGAAAATTAGTTTCACCTATTATTTCTTTTACGTAACTACCAATTATTTTGGCAGATGGCATTCCAAAAGCACTTTCATACCCTTTATTTACAAATTCATATTTTAAAGTATTGGCATTTACATAAGCAATACTGGCGGGAATATTATCTGTAAGAATCGAAAGTTTTGAATTGCTTTCTTTAAGTGCTTGTTCTGCTTGTTTGCGTTCAGTAATATCGGTTATAATTCCAATTAAACCAATATTCTTTCCATCTTTATCTAATACGGCATCTGCACGCTCATAGGCTTGAAATACACGTCCACTTTTGGTAATCATTTCAAGCTCACCAGACCAGGATTTACCAGCCTTAATGTTCTCAAACATTTCTTTGGCAACAGCAGGATCATAGACTACTGCAAGTCCACCTCCGGCAGCCTGGAGTTCCTCGGCAGTTGAGTATTCAAAAAGATTGGTTAGAGCTTTATTCTGATAAAAATGCTTTCCGGTGGAATCAGAAATACCAATTGCATCTCTAGTTGATTCTATTGCTTTATTGATGAAGATCAATTTTTCTTCGGCTAATTTTCTTTCAGTTATATCTTCAAAAGTAGCGAATACCTGATGAGCCTTAGTTTCTCCCGGCAGGAACTGGGGAATGGCATCTACTTTAATCCAAGTATATGCTTCTAGTGCAGGATTAAAAACACCAAAAATTGAGTTCAATACTTTTTTACTTGTTCTAAGTGCCACCATCGATGGATGATCCTCACCCGGAAAAGCATTGCCATCCTCGCTTATTGCTTTCCATCTTGGGTCTATTGATGATCTGCCCTGCATTTGTTCCAACGACAAACCAAGGATTCTTTCAGCAGCAGGATTAGCAGAAATAATTTTTCCTTCAGAATCCTGATAAACTACCCCTTGATTCATCGATTCGAATAGATTGCGGAACTTCTTTTCGTTAACTCTTAGTGCATATTCTGCTTGGTTTTGCTTTGTAAAGTCCACCACAAAAATTGAAATGCCGACAATTTCTCCTTCGGAATTTCTGATAGCACTATAATAATTTTCATAAACAGTTCTATGCAACTCAGTATCGCCATATTCTTCAGTCAGAACAAAATATTCACCCCGTAGAGCCTTGTCAAAATTATTCTTAGCTTTCTGTCTGTCTTCGGGATTAGATATTATGTCGAGCATATTCATTCCGATTTGGATATCGACACCCCAAATCTTCTTGATGGTTTCTTTGTGAAAGTTAGTAAAAGCAGTATAACAGTAATTCTTATCAAGAGCAAAAATTATAATATCAACCGGACTTTCCAATATTGAATGGAGAACAGTGAAGTCACTATGATATTTTTCTTCGCTTTCATTTCCCCTTTTCCGTTCTTCAAATAGTTGTATTTTCATCAATGCAAGGCTTACTTGCTTAGAAACAGAATCAAGGAAGTTGATTTCTTCCTGAGTCCAATATCTTTGCTCTAAGATTTGATTGAGAGTAAACAGATAGAATCCATGTTCATCAAAGTCAAAAGGGTACCATATTAAGGATTTGATATTCAACTGCTCATGAAGGATTTTGTCTGCTCCGTCTTTGACAAAAAGCTCATTAACGTTATTGAACTGACTAACGATATATTTTTGAGTTTTCTTAATTTCTGAAAAAGAGCATTTAAACATTTCTAATGATGAATAGTTGCCTTTTGTAAAGGTAATATCAGAATGCTCTATTCTTAGCCATTCGCACAAACCGGTAATACAGTTCTTCTCGAATGACACATAGTAGATTAAGGCTCTGTCTAATTGTAGAGTTTCTCCCAAAATTCGGTTTGTATTTTCTAAAATTTCTTCTGCATTATTCATGAGGATAATATTTTCAGCCATAGCATTTATTGCAGCTGTAAATATCATTTGTTGCTTATGGATCAATTCAAATTGCTTAAGTTCCTGATTCTGTGCTTCCAGTTCAATCTGGTGCACTTCCAGCTCGTGTAACAGTTTTAGAGTATCGCTTTCAGAAAGTTGCTGGGTGGGATTAGATGAATTCATTATTAGCAACTCTTCAGCTTTTTGACTGAGAATAGTAGGTTTTGTAGGGGAATTAGATTTTTCCATGAAAGTATTCGTTTCCAAATATATTTAATTCAAAATTTAATTCATAGAATATAATGATTTTTTAGCAAATAATCTGAAAAAATAATATTATTTAGAAATAAGCGGCAGCACAACTCTAAAAACATTTTCATCCTTGATAATTTGAACTTTTTCTTCCGTAAAGAACGAATAACGAGCCTGAATGTTATCCAAACCTGTTTTTGAACTCTCTTTTATGTCGCTGCGGGGCTGAATAGAGTTTTCAATGAATACGGAATTATTTTTTGTATAAATTGAAACTTGTAAGGGATTAGCCTGCGATGCTTCGTTGTGCTGTATAGTATTTTCGACTAAAGTTTGCAAACACATTGGAGGCAGGTAGTTATTCTTGTATAAGTCATCAATTTTAATAGTAAAAGAGATACTGTTTTCGAATCGAATTTTAAGTAAGTAAATGTAATGGTCCAGAAACTCCATTTCATCTTTTAATTGAACCAATTCAGAATTTGTATTATCTAAGACATACCTGTAAACTTTGGAAAGTTCATTGATAAAGTCAACTGCTTTCTCCTGATTTTTATAGACTAGTGAGCTTAAAACACTTAAATTATTGAATAAGAAGTGAGGATTAAGATGATTCCTAAGTAATTCAAGATTGGTTTTAATCTGTTCCTTTTCAATATCTTTACGTAATTGCTCTTCACTCAACCATTTTGTTATTAGTTTGGATGTTGTTCCTGCGCCAAGAATAAGAATAAATATGATAATATTGTCGATAAAAACCATATGTGGAGGTTTATTAGATTGCCCTCTTTCCTTAACTTCTTCAACAACCATTGGCTTCTGTTGAGAAGAAGGGTTTAGCATCGGAATAAAGTTGATACCTATCCCGATAGAAATCATAATCGCAAGACTTAAAATATATTTTTTGTACTTTTTATTAAACAGTAGTTTTGGCACTAAAACATAAACATTAATAAGAAATAAAATCAGAAATGGAATCAGATGAAGCCATTGACGAAGAATTTCATCCCAATCCTTTGCAATTGTATCGCTTTCAAAAAAATATGGGACAGAAAAGACCAATAACCAAATCAAAATATATAATAATGATTCGATATTATTTCGGTTTAATTTTAATGCTTTCATAATAATATTAACTTAACTTTTAAAATTGTAACTTATAAGTAAAATTAGGGAAAAATCCAAGTTGATATGTGGTCTTTATAGCTCTATCCCTGTCATCGTAATTCTGCGAAAAGACGTTCTTGTTGTTTGTAATATTTTGTAAGTCTAAAGCAAATGAATGGGATATTTTCGATGAACTGCTATTGATTGTATATGAGATTTTCAAATCCAATCTGAAATAACTATCATAACGACTTGTATAAGCGTAAGCATCTCCTTTAAGCTGACTATGTCCTAAAGCTTGAGACGTTTCCAAATCAAAAGGCGTATAATATCTACCACCGGAATTGGTAACTTTCAAATCGGTACTAAATTTGTCATTACCAAGAGACCACTCTTTTCCAAATAGTAAATTTAGAGCATACCTGCCATTAAAAGCAGAATTCCTTTCAACTCCATCACTTGCTGTATATTTTGATTCATATATGGACGAAGTAAACAGTCCATAATATCCATCACTGAAAAATTTCTCGATTGTTAGTTCAAAACCATAATTTTTTCCCGTTCCGGCATTTGTTAGACTATCTTCAAGATCAGTTTTGAATCCAACGCCGGTATTGAGCATAGAATAAATACTTGAAAAAGTATTGACCGGAACATTGTAAAGATATTGATAATACACTTCAGCTTTGATACGCCAATTGTCAAAGGGTTGCAAATCATACCCCAGGACTAAATGATGGCTTTTAGTAAAATTTAAATTCTTGTTAAGATAACTGTAAGTACCATCAGGATTTGGAGTTTGCAAAAAATACACATTAATTGGCTGCATTTGTGAATGAAGACCATAGCCCAAATTTAAACTGCTTTTTTCATCAAGCTCATATTTCAAACTCATACGTGGTTCAACAGATATCGAATTATTTAGGAAAAATAATTGAGAATGTAACCCAGCATTAATTGTAAATTTATCGCTTAAATTATATTTTGCATGTATGAATGCCTGAGCAAGATTTGTGTAACTGTCATAATCCCAAATCTGTTTCATTTCAGAATCAATTCTATCTCGTTCTCTGTCATAAAGATACAATCCAATTAATTCATCCTGAACTCCAACTTTTATAAACAGTCTTGAACTTATTTTAGAATTATAACTTGTAGAAAAATTAATTCCTGTTTTAGAAACTTTATTTTCACTCTTTGTGAATGATGAGTCCGTCCTACGGTCAACTGCATAATCTGTTTGGTCTGTTTTGGAATAGTTCAATCCAATATTAGAGCTGAAAAACGAATTTTCATTAACTTGCATGAAATGATTTATTCCGATTATTCCGATTTTACTAAACATATCATGTCCATCTTTACCGCCATAAATAGAACCGGCACTTCC
>CAIXTV010000236.1 GCA_903922465.1 uncultured bacterium | reverse complement strand
GGGGTTTTGTTTTGTGAAATGGCAAATATTGTATATTGACGGCTCGTGGTGGTCTGGGAAGGGCTCGTGGTGCTAAATACCGAAAAAAAAGTGAAATGCTCGAATCTCGGAGAAAAATAGACTCTTCTCGGAAGAAAATAGACTCTTCTCGGAGGAAAATACACGGCTCGCGGGGGACTGGACACGACACTCGGAGGGCTGGACACGCCTCTCGGAGGAAAATATACCGATCTCAGTGGGAAATTATCTCCGCGCGTTGGACTGGAAAGCCTTCTCGAAGGAAAATACACGCTTCTCCGTGGGCTGGAAACGACCGTCATTTTAAATATTTTGACCGTCAAACTAAAATTGACGCCTCTCGATGGAAAATACACGCCTCTCGGTGGGATGGAAAGGGCACTCGGTGGAGTATATTGGGGTGTGGAAGGGGAATTTTTGATGGTTAATTTGGTATTGGGTTAATGCGTTATTAAGTTATTTGGTTAATAGGCATTAACCCCAACCCCTGCCTTCCGCAGGCAAGCCTTAAAAAGGGGCTATAACAGTGTATCGCTAATTTATATGGCTATAGATAACATTTGCTGTTTAAGAAAACGAGTTCTTTATATTCTGTTAAGTATTATTTGAAGGTAAAAGTTTTGAACAAAAAAATATTTTTTTAAAACGATAAATAAATTTATTTATGAGTGCTGTTATGCAGTACTGTAGGGTGAGATATTAATGATATTGGGAATTTATTCTTGTTTATTTGCAGGAAATATTAGAAGATTGTTGATAAATATATTTGCTTTGAATGATTTTGTTATTGCTATTGATATTTTTTGTATTTTTACAAAAGATTTTAGAGGCAAATTTATCGAAAATCTACAACACAATTTTTAAATCTTCTAACAAATAACAGCATGAAAAACGAAGTTAACGACAAGTACACATCTTATGATGTTTTTTTGACCTTTATTAATAAGCTAACTAATAAAGCGCTCATTACGGCTATACTTGAGACGGTTGCGGTGTTGGCTCTTATTGATCTTACCTTTGGGCAATTGACCGGGGCTATTAAAAGCCAGATTATTGTGCCGGGTGGTGCGAAAGATGAAAGTGACAAGGCTCAGGAAGCTTTGGCTACTACTATGAACAGAATTGGCATGAAAGCCTGGGCTATGGCAGATGATAAAGAGGAAACGGATTTGGCTAAACAGGTTAAACGTCCTATATCGTATTTTACGGGGGTTTCTAAAAATCTTTGTCTGACCCGCGCCGGAGCTTTGAGAGATGTATTGTCTAATAACGCAAGCGTTTTTACGAATATTAAACCTGCCGATTTTACTGAAATAGATGCTAAGATACTGGATTTTAAAAATAAACGTAACAAGCCTACCAACGTTATTAAAGATGCTAAGGCAGCGGGAACCAATATGATACCCAAGTATGTGAATACTATGGATAAGGCTATTTTGAAGTTATATGGTTATGTTTTTGGGGAATATGCCGAAGATAAACCGGAATTTGTGGAAGCTATGGCTTTGGCAAAAAAAGTTGGACATACGGGTGTGCACCATACGGGTATATCGGCTTTTATTAGTGAAGCTTTGCATCCTGAACTTGCCCTATTGGGTGTGCAAATGAAGATAGTGGAATTAGATATAAGTGCCGATAGCTCCATTACGGGCTTTGCAAGTATTTCTGCTATTATGCCAGATACTTATCATATTGAGTTTTCGTTTGCAGGATATGAAACGCAAACTTTGGTTGTGAAGCTGTTGAAGGGAAGAATTGCGGTGATGAATGTGTTGATGGTGAAAAGTGTTTGAGAATTAATAATTTAGAATGAAAATATTTCATAGAGCAATATTTTTCACGAAAATACCCCTTGTAGGGCATTATAAATTTAAGGATATATTCCAAATATTTCCTTATGATTTGAAAAATATACAAACTGAAATATTTTATAAACACTATCCAAATATTCTTGAATTCTGGTCAACAGATGAAGAAATAACTATTACCCCTAACCTGGATGACATATTTGAATTATCAAATGAATTTGAATATGAAAAATTATTTTTTAATAGCATCCCAATAAGTTTATCAAAGCAAGATAAAATTCTTGCGCTTTTAACCACATTTACTAATAATCATTTTTTTCGATATAGCGATATTGAAGGATTTTGGGGGATTCCAAACTTTAGAGAAATAAAGAATGAAGTTCCCGATTCATGGACATCTAAATGGTGTGAAAAAATGTATTTAACCCCTGAAGTACAAAAACAATTTAAAATTGAAGAATTTACAAGCCATGGTTATAATGAGATAAATAAAATAAAACAGAAAGAATATTTCTTAAATGACCCAAACATTGATTTTGATAGTAATAAGGAAATAATTTTACCTGACACCATAGATCAACTTTTTGAAAATTATTATTCACTTGATCCAAAAACAGCTTTTATTATTAATGCAGCCACACAATACATTAACAATGCAATTGAATTTAAAGACAGCAGAAAAACACTATCATTATTAGTTTCATTCATTGCGATGGAAACTATGGTCAATCTTGAATATAAAGATGAAAAATCTATACCCTGTCCAAAGTGTACTCAAGAAATATACAGTGTCTGTAGAAAATTCAGAGAATACTTATTAAAATATCTTGGGGATACGGCTTATAACAAAAAGAAGTTTAACAAGTATTATAACCTTCGTTCAAAAATAGTTCATACAGGCAGACAATTAGAAACTGAATCACTTTTTTCTGAAGTTCCTGATAGTATAAAAGACAATGAGTTTTTAACAAGAATAGAAATAATACAAATAAGTAAATTGGCTATTATTAATTGGTTACTTTATCCAAGAACTTAAAAAAGTAATTACCCCTTTTGGGAAATAAAATTAAGAAATTTATACAATAAAGCTTTAAAACCATGAATGATTTAAATTCTACAATTAATGAAAGAAACTTTCATATTTCACAACTTGCGAATAAAAGCATAAGGGCTCTTAATTTTATTATTGATTCGGTCGTAATATTTATTTTAAATTATTTGGTACTTTTAAATTTTGGGTCTATCAATCCAATAAACAAAAGTAATGAGACTATTTATAATCCAACTTTTATTTTAATTTTTTTGGCATACTATATTGTATTTGAATATTTCACTGGTAAAACTATTGGTAAATTCATAACTAAGACAACTGTGTTAACTGATGGTGGTTTAAAACCAACTTTTATAAATATAGTTGGAAGATCCCTTTCAAGGATTATTCCTTTTGAACCTATTTCTTGCATGATAAGCGATAAAGCACATGGCTGGCATGATAGCCTTTCAAAAACAATAGTTATACCTGATTCTAATTTATAATTATAACATGAATAGGTAATTCCATTATGATTAAAAATACTTACTGCATTTTTATAATATTTATTGTTTCCATTCATGCATTTTGTCAAACAAATAAAATGCACTCTTCTTTTGGATATTCTTTTGTTGTTCAATCTGGGTGGCACATTGTTCCTGATACATTATGTAAACAACGAATTGAAGAATTAAAAAAAATGAATTTAGATGTGCCTAGCTTTGAATATGCCGTACAACTTAACTCAGCAAACATTCCATTTGAACGACCTTACATAATTATAAGGCATCTAAAAACGGGTAAATTAAATCAATTGGATATTAAGAAAATGACGAATCCATTTAAGATGAAAACTTCATTTGAAATAATTAAAAAAGAAGTTGACGAAATTACCAAAGGAATTGTCGTACCTTTAAAGATTAACTGTGGTTATTATGACAAACTAAATAAAATAATCCACTTTGTAACTGTTTCCAATATTAAAGATATTGGGCTTACAATAAATTATCAGGCTTTAATTCTAACAAATTATGGATATGTACAATTCTTTGGATCATCTTTAATTGAACACTTTGATAATATAATTACTACCTTCAACAATTTCATACAGAGTATTACAATAGATAAAGTTTATGCATATTAAATTAGTAAACACAACCATTCGGTCAGCCTGAAGTTTGGTTAAGATCGCAACCTCAGACGAACAGAGAAGTATTTTAATAAATCAATATTTTTTCAATTAGAATTATTTTTTTCATGCTTTGATAAAAACAGTAACTTTGCCGACACAAAAAAATATGCTTGACTCATTAGACATAAAAAATTATCGCAATCTAAAAGAGCTTAGAATTAACTCTTTGGGACGAGTAAATTTATTTACTGGTAAAAACAATACCGGCAAATCTTCGATATTGGAAGCCATTGCTATTTATGCGACCAAAGGAGATTTAGGGATAATCTATCAGTTACTTGGAGAAAGAGGTGAAAACCTTAGATTGTCAGAAGCCAATAAGAATCCCACAGAAACTAATGTTAAAGTTTTATCTTCTTTATTTACTGATAGATATATCGGTTTTAAAAAAGAAGATGCCATATCTATTGGAATAATTGAAGATACATTATTCGGAAAAGAAAGTCCTTTTGAAAAATCCATTTCCCTTAGATTTGCGAAATATTTTGATGAAGTTTCACAGGTAGAAGTTGAAGGAAATATCTCAACTAGAAGAAAGAGAACAATTGCAGAAAATGAAAGCGATAATAAATTAGATGATTATAAATTAGCATTAGAAATTAGAGTAGGCAAAAGTTATTTTATACTACCTCTGGAAGAAGAAAAGCTATTCAATAGATTTACTTTTAGAGGACTTGGCAATAATGAAAGTTTTCAATTTATACGAACACGGAACATTGATAGCGAAATTAACAGTAAACTTTGGGACAATATTACTTTAACCGAAAAGGAACAATATGTAATTGAAGCTTTAAAAATTATTGAACCTTACACAGAAAGAATTGCATTTGTTGGAGAGATGCCGAGAGAAAGAACTGCGGTTATCAAACTTGCTAACAATAATAATATTCTCCCGTTACGAAGCATGGGTGATGGTATAAACAGAATTTTGACAATAATTCTTGCTCTTGTTAATTCTGATAATGGATTTCTATTAATCGACGAGTTTGAAAATGGATTACATCATACTGTTCAAGAACAACTTTGGAATATTATTTTCAATTTGGCTCAAAAGTTAAATGTTCAAATTTTTGTTACAACTCACAGCGAAGATTGTATATCTGGATTTGAAAACATTTTAAATAGTCCTAACAATTCACTTGTTGGCAAACTCATTCGTCTTGACAACGACAATGGAAATATCAAACAAGTTGAATTTAACGCACAAGAATTGAAAATTGCCAGCAATAATAACATAGAAATAAGATAATGGCAAGAAATCAAGATCACCTGACATCCTTGCTTTTAGTTGAAGGAAATGATGACTTCCATGTTATCCATTCATTATGCAAACAATTTACGATTCCCGTTAGAAATCTTGAAAATCCTGAAGGAGGAATTTTTAGTGTTGTAGATTGTAAGGGAATTGATAAGTTATTTGAGCAAATAGCTGTAAGATTCAAATCCTCTCAAACTATCTCAACAATTGGCGTTATAATTGATGCAGATGCAGATTTACAGAGTCGCTGGGCTACTCTTCAAGATATACTTAAAGAGATTGGTTTTAATTTACCAAAGGATTTTCCCAACACTGGTTTAGTTTTACAAGAGGGGAGATTAAAAGTGGGTGTGTGGATTATGCCAAACAATAAACTTGACGGCATGCTTGAAGATTTTATTTCTTTTCTTGTTCCAAAAGATGATAAACTTTTACCAATCGTTCATTCTACTCTTGGTGAAATTGAAAAACTACAACTTAACAAATACACTCCTATTCATAAATCCAAAGCCGTTATACATTCTTGGCTTGCTTGGCAAGAAGACCCTGGTACCCCAATGGGCTTAAGTATAACAAAAAGATATTTGACTACTGAAGAGGAAACTTGTTTGCTTTTAATAAAATGGATTAATGAGCTATTTAATTCGTAATCATTATTTGCCTTGTTAGCCTGAGGCAGAAGTTTCTACTTAACCCAATTTTATCTGGCTGAATTCTGACATTCATTTCAACTTCACCCTGACGATGAATGTCAGCACTGATAGCTCAATGTCCGTCCCCCTAACTCATAAAAGTATAAAGTATCAGTAAAGCAAGGATAATACCAGTAAGTACGGCAAACAAACCAAACACCCTCATGGCGATTTCCCAGACGAGGGGAGTGGGTTTGTGCACTTCAAACTCTTCTGTGATGCCCTGCTCCTGAAGGCGTTCCCATTGCTCGCTACGTTCGTGTATCATCTCTTCCTCTGTGACCTGCCCATTGAAGATGACAAAATCCATGGGGAACTTCTCGAAACGGAAGTGGGTGTTGAAAAAGTGGATGGTAAAGATGAAACCAACTGCCAGGAGTGCCTCGTCGGAATGTATGATGGTGGCGACATTGAAAAACCAACCGGGGAGGAATTTGCCAAAGAACTCGGGAAACCAAAGGAGCAATCCGCTTGTGCCGATAATGGCTACGCCCCAGAAAACGGCAAGAAAATCGAACTTTTCCCAATAGGTCCAACGGTCGAAGGTTGGTTTGGGTCCGCGGAAGAAGAACCAACGAAACATAGCTTTGATATCACGAAGATCTTTACGATTGGGGAATAAGGAATCGGGACCGAAAAGTCGCTGATAGAAGCTTTGGCTTGAATGTTTTTTGGAGAAAAGGAAGCGAATACTCAATACCAGGGCTACAAACAGATATCCAAAGGTGATGATGGCGCAAATACGGTGAATGATCCCAGCGTTGGTGGTTCCGCCAAAGAAGTCCATTAATGCCTTGCCCCATTCGGTATGATTAAATTTGAGGGGAAGACCCGTTAATGCCAATCCGAGGAAACTGGTCACAACGAAAAGATGCATTACTATCTGATAAGTATGGAAACGTCTGTAGACTTTCTGATGAGGTTTCGCTTTTCCATTTGCATGAGGTGCTGCGCTTGAGAACAATTCAGAATTGCGCATTTGCTTCTTTTCGACAAAGCCCCGCATAGCCCATAGGATTGAATGAATCCAGAAGAACAGAAAGACGCTAATCAGCAGTATGTTCATACTTAAGGTGACCCAGAAAAGCATGGGGAACTTGCTGTGGTTGGTAGGCTCTGCATGTGGGATGAATTTGGCAAAACGATCGCCCGCATCGGCATGACATTGTTTGCAGGTGGCAGCTATGTGAGCTGCATTAACTGTTGAATTCGTATCCTTCTGCGGAAGTATGTTGTGTGAGCTATGGCAATCGGCACATCCGGCAACTTTTTCTGGATATCCGAGACGCATGTTCTTGCCATGATAGCTCTCAAAATAGGTTTCCGGTGCAATGTTGGTCACTTTGTTGCGAGCCATCATATTGGCATCGGCATGACATTTCAAACATGCCTGTGTATGGAATGCACGTCCTTGTGCAACGTTATCAATCCGGCTGATGGCATGAAGACCATGACAATCGATACAGGAGGGAGCATCCTTATTTCCCTTAAGCAATGCCTGATAGTGTATGGATTTGAAATAGGCTGATTCTTTTTCGTGACACTGACCACAGAGCTTTGAGGCAGCTATTTTGTCTCCTTTTATAGAAGTGATGTTATGGATGTCAGCATGACATTTGGAGCAGGTGACCGGGAGTCGGGTGGCATTATGAACACTCGTCTGATGCTCTTTAAACATTTGCGCATGGCAACTGCCGCAATTCATGGGTTTAAAAGTGACAACACATGTTTTTTTCACAGTGTCGGCTTTAGCTAGTTTTTTTGCTTCATCTTTAATATGGCAGGCAGAACACAAAAGCGAACGATGAACGGACGCATTGTAGGCATGCATGGAAACCTGTTTTTCGTGGCAGCTAATGCAATCTGCATTTGTTGGAGCAGAAATAGAAGGGATTTGTGCTGAAGCAAACGATGTCAGCGATAAGAGAATCAGCCAGGCGGCAAAATTTTTCATTGTTGAAGATAATACATTCATACGTTTTAATAAAATTTAGCCGCAAAGCCCTCCGGCATGTTTCTTGGTTCCTATTTTAATTTTTGGGATATAGGCATTTTGTGGGAATAATTTAAGTACCCCTGCCTGAGGAGAAGCGAGATTGATGGGTTTTCCTTCCACGGTTTTATCGGCAAAAAGGCTGTTCCAGTTATGCAAACCATTCTCAAGGATATAGAGGTTGACCACACCCTGAACTTTCAGGTATTGCCATGCTTTTATGGAAACACTATCGTTTTCGGCTATCAATACCACCACTCCCTGAGGAGGAAGCTGGGTGAAACGAGCCACTACTTTTGCATCGAGAAGATTATCAATGGTAACATTTTCTGAGCCACTGAGATGAAATGCATCAAAATCTTTAGGCTGACGCAAATCGAGGGTGACCAACTTGATGGAAGATTCATTATTCGACTTAACATATTCCAAAGGATGAATGAAAACCGCTTTGGAGGTAAGTTGACTGGCATATTGGCTTTCGAAAATTTTCCATTTACGGATAGGATCCGGCTGACCAATAATCCAAATCAAAGCGGCAACTGACACTAAAGTAGCTGCACCATATATGTAGGAACGTCTGGTGATTTTCCACGAAAATGCTTTTCCCGTACCTTTATTGCGGAAAAACTCCTCCACTTTTTCTGCACCATAAAACATAAACAAAGCCATGAGGATTACAGCAAATACCGTAGCACCAATAGACCAGCCCAACCAGTCGGAAACCAGGTAGCGTTCGGTGAAGGACGAGTTCCAGAAGTTTTCGAAGCTTGGTAAAGTTTCACCAAAAAGACCTGCACCCAAAACGGTACCAACAAGAAAGAAAAGGCCGTCAATCTTAAAACTAGCCGTAGCTACAATGGAAGTTCCCGGGCAATAGCCTCCAACAATGAAGCCAACCCCCATAATAAGTCCACCCACTATTCCGGGCCAAAGGAAGGTCTGGTTAACGGCAAGCTGAGAGAAATCGAGCCAGCCAATGCCGGAGGCAAGGAAAATCAACAAGCAGGCAACAATGATGCCCGTGAACATGGTTTTTAGAACCGTCATGTCTTTCAAATAGAATTGAGCAGCAAGACGTCGTGAATCGCCAAATCCGGCCAATTCCAAAGAAACGCCAAATCCTGTGCCAATCAGGAAGAAAACCAAATATCCGCCGGCTTTTCCAAGTAATATACTTATATCAATAGGTAACATAATAATTTCTCCTTATTTTAATTAATCTGCCCAAAGTCGGCGAACAAAATATGCGATGGCATAGCCACCAATAAAAACACTGAACATAAACGCCCAACTTCCAAGGGAGAGGACGGCTCCTCCCGACAATGCTTGTCCTGAAGTGCATCCCCTGGCTAAGCGGGCTCCATAGCCCATAATAAGTCCTCCCAAAAGAGCAAAGAAAAGACGTTGGATTTTTGTGATTTTCGATCCCTTGAAGATTTCAACTTTCAAGCGGCCGTTTAAGCCAGCTGATATCATTCCACCTGCAAATGTGCCCAATAGCAAAAACAGACTGGGATGATCCAATGCATTGCGGTCGCCTGCACCTAATGCCGCAAAAGTCCCGACCTTATCCACATGTGATGACCAAAACAATTTTGTGATAGAAACCTGGATACGGCCAATGGCTCCGGATGCTCCCAAGCCACTATGGGTAAGTGCATAGGCAGCAAAAAGTACTATCCCAAGTATGACTCCTGCGAAGTAGGGGTTTTTGACTGGGTTTGGTGTTTTTTTCATTGTACTTCAGTATTAATGATTTTATTTTTTAGATACCTGAACTGGATCATGCTCATATCCGAGTTCTTTCCAATTCAAACGACTTACTGTTGAATGACATTGAAGGCAGGTCAATGCTTTTTGACGTGTTGTAACCATATGGTTAATGGGCCAATACATTTTCGTATTGGTAAAACCATACTTGCCACTATAGGGCAAATTGTTGAGTTCAGCTCCTTTCTTTATTGCAAAACTCCAGTCAAACTTAGTCCAAAATCCACCTTCTCCACTTGTTATTGGGGGGATAAGTATGTTGTTAATTTGATCGTAAGGTTGTTTGGCGTGATGAATCTTAAAGGGCCATATCTTAGCCTTTGGATTATTACGCGAACCAATCGGGCGATTTATATAATGTTCTTCTTCCGAATCGAGTTTGTCGCCAAGGACATAACGTTCCATCTTCCCTGTATACCAAGCATAGGAAGGAACAACATCCTCCTCATAATGGAATTCACCTTTAATTTTCAGATATTCGTGAGTACTTTCTTTTCGGGTAGAATCGCCTGCTTTTGACCAGTCCCAAATCATTTTGGTGGGAAGTTTGCGGGCGAACTCAGGAATATGGCAAGTCTGACAAGCTATCCGTGAAGCATGTTCATTCAAACGATGGTCTTTATGAGGTTTATCGGTATGGCAATTCTCACATCCCAAACGAACAACGGGGGTTTTTTCAGTATAGGTAGCATTCACTTTACCAGGAATAACATGATTGTGGGTTTGGTGGCAGTCCTGGCATTGAAAATTGAGCCGTCCCATGTGGTAGTCAAGTTCCTGATTGGCATTCAGCAATGATTCGTCAAGGTCGCCATGCTTCACACCCATACCACCACCACCACTGAAGTGGCATGCACCACAGTTTTCACGATTGGGTCGGCGAACACTTCCCGCAGCCACATTTAGTTTGACATTTTTGTTCGGCATTCCCCGCTTTGTTTTCGAATAGGTACCTGAACCATCATGACATACCAAACAATCTACGTTTTCTTCTTTTGAAAAATCGAAACTCATATCGCCCCAACCATAACCCGCATGGCATGTAACACAGGAGCCCCAGTTTCCTACCACACTGATGCAAAAGTTGTTTACTTGGTTTCGTTTGCCGATAGGAATGTCTTTCCCATTTCGGATAACGTCGCCGCTAATCCATGTCCAATGTGCTGTCTGCATTACTTCTTTAGCACTCTTTGGATGGCATGTAAGACACATACGGGTTACCTTTTGAGCCGAATCAATCGGATTTTTAAAATAGGCACTATGATCTAAATGTGGCAGCAACCGACCTTCAAGGGGGTTTTTAGGCACAGGCACTGAACCGTTATTTACCTGAGAGCCATGGTTACATGCATTCGCTATAAGTATCAATATGAGTGCTATTCCACCTAAGCGAAGCGTATAGAGCAATGACTTTGTATTTTTCATATAGAAATTCTTAAACGTTTTATAATCCATTCCGAAAACCCGAAATTGGATTTTGACATTAATTAATGCGGCAAAATTAGTCATTGTTATTCCGATAACAATATTTTGACTGTGTGATACATCAAGGATGAGTGTGACATTTCTCACATATATTCTTACTTTTGCCTTTTAATCCTGAAATCAAGCCATGACTCCACACAAGTGTTCCGACTGCCTGATAAAATCAGCCGCCGCCAAAAACCTCAACATCGAAGAATTCGAAGTATTAGAGAATAATAGTGCCTGTGTTGCTTTTAAGAAAGGTGAAATTATCTTTAAACAAGATGCACTATCCTTGAACATTGCCTACCTTAGGACTGGCTTGGTTAAAATTCACATGAAAGGACCTTCGCATGAAAAGATAATAAGAGTGGTTAAAGCCCCCACTTATTTAGGAATACCCACTTCTATGGATATGAAAGTCAATCAGTTTTCGGCAACAGCACTCGAAGATACCACTGTGTGTTTTATCGAAAGTAATGTGTTTAGAAATTTCATCTACACCAATGGCAAATTTGCTTATGAAGTTATATTAGAACTCTGTCGCAACGAGCTTTTCGATTATCAGCGCTATGCAAGTCTGGCTCAAAAACAGGTTCCGGGCATGGTAGCCGAAACCCTTATTTGCTTTTCAGATAAAATATATGGGAAGGATCAGTTTAATATTCCCCTTTCCCGTTCCGATATGGCAGACCTTATAGGTACTTCACGCGAAAGTGTGAGCAGAATTCTCACAGAATTTAGTCACGAAAAAATCATTGAAGTAAATAACAATGAAATTTCAATTATCAATAAAGATTTGCTGATTCAGATTAGTGAGAAGGGGTGATGTATAATTTCAAATTCTACTGTAATCAAAACCGAATTGTGAATTCAACCAAGTTGATTCAGAAACTCCTTAGAGGGAAAAATGGAATGCGAATAAAGCTGATTAAACCCGTAAAGAAAATTTAATTGAGTTTGAAACTTTGTTCGGATTTGGCTTCTGTCTAATTCGTTTCTAGCTTTATCATTGTTTTTCATTCAATTAAAATATTAAGCCTTTTTAGCTCGGTTTACACTCCCTCCCTTGCTCAGTTTATTAAGCGATTTTCAGGAAAACATAATCCAAACCATCAATGTTTACTACCTTCTCAGCAGTCAATAAAAAGGCATACCCCCATCAAGCAGCCCTTCTATTATTAATTATTCATTTTCATTGTCAACTGTCAATTGTCAACTCCAAATTAAAATCATTATCCTTTCCTCTCTTGATCTCAATATGTTCACTATAAATAGTCTTTCCATTTAAAACTCCCTTCAGCACATCTTTTCCCGATTTCACTTTTTCTATGGTAAGCTTTCCTTCCCAATCCGTAGTCCCCGATTTTTTAGCATTTTCTAGGCTAAAAAATATCCCTTCTATCGCCTTGCCCGTACTTTTGCTGAGGGCAACAATATTCACATAAGTATGATGAACATTAACGGTAGGCATTTCGCAAGCAGTCATCACTCTGCTATAAAAAGCAGAATCATAATATTGATAGTCAGGATCATCAAAATCTCTAACCATCAGTTTTATTTCCTCAACTGCCAAACGAACAGGCTTAAAACTTTGGTCAAAAGTCTCGGTAAGCAATGGAGAAACCTCATGTTTTAAATCACTTGTTCCCTGTAAGCTCAAAAAAGTGTTTATTTTATTTAGAAATGCAGTAAGCATAGCTTCCGTAACATAATCAGGTTTTAAATCATCAACGTTAGCAAGCATAATGTCGTATGCTTTTTTGCAAAGAGCAGCAAAAGCACTATCGGCAAGTGAAAAATAATCAGTAGGATTAATAGAAAGAGTATCGGCTATAACAGTTTTGCCCAATTTATTGAGCTTAACATAAGCCTTCCCCGAAAGATTAGCAGCATTCTTACTCAAGGTTTTTTTATAGTTGTTTTTTTCCTTCGAGTAACCGCTATTATTAGGATTTGCAGCGCTCGCAGCCTGAAGGTTAAGGTCATTCACCGCATTAAAATCAGCAGCCGCCGTGACCATAGCCGGATTGTTTTGATAAATTGTAGCAGAATTACCCAATTCGGTTTTTAAATTCAAATTTCTGGTCAATTCCGCCTGTTGTACATTGTCCATAAGCTTTGTTGTTTTGGTTTATAATTGTGATATCTGTTATTTATAAATGTAATAAATCATAATAATAAACGTGTTTAATAATTAGGCTTCGAAGATATAAAAATAAATTGAATAGACAATACATTTAATGAAAAAAAAATCAATAATAATTTAAAACATTGAATATTAAGAAAATAAAATTCATTTTTCATTGAAATATATTTCATATAAGGTTTAATATTGCTACAAATAATAGTATGAAAAAGCTGAAATGTTGAGGTCTGCTATAAGGTTGGTCATTGAGCCACCTCGATTGGTCATTGAGCCTGTCGAAATGCCTTTTGAACTCGCTCCTCATGCCATTGAGCCTGCCCAAATGCCCTTTGAACACCTTCCCTTGGCCATTGAGCCTGCCGAAATGAAAATCATCAATAACCCTTCCTACATTTTGGCATATTCATTGTCCTATATCCCTTGAAAACCCCAATTTTAAGCAATTAATGTTTACAAATTCACGATTACACTGTTATTGCCCCTTTTTAAGGGGTTGGGGTTAATCAACAACATCAGCATGTCACTTATCTCTCTAAATTAGATGCCAGGTAATTTCCACAAAATGCCAATCAATGTTGACAAAACGCTTTTTAACGTTCGCGAAATGGCTGTTAATGTTCAAAAAATGGCTGTCAATGTTCAAAATATGTTTTTTAATGTTCAAAAAATGGCTCACCATGTTCGAAAGACGCTTTTCAATGCTTTAAAATATGCCTGTCAATGTTCAAAATATGCCTGTCAATGTTCAAAATATGTTTTTTAATGTTTAAAATATGCCTGTCCATGTTCAAAATATGGCTATCAATGTTCGAAAAATGCCTGTTGACCTTCAAAAGATGATTTCTGAGATGTTAACGTTATGATTTAATTTATTAATGTTAACATTAAATAATGAAGAAATAATCTTCAAACATCATGATATATAAGGCTTTCAGTAGTATTTATTGTAAAAAAGTAAAAACAGTAATTTACATTTGCCTTTGCAGACCATCGAGAGTAAAACTCAGCTTTTTTATAAAACAAGAAACCTTACCTTTGTCCCCATGGAAAAAAAGCCTGAATACTTACGCAAACCCGATTGGTTAAAAATAAAACTTCCTGCGAAAGAAAACTATGCTTTTGTAAAGGATATTGTTGCCAAACACAAATTGCATACCATTTGTAGCAGCGGCAATTGTCCCAATGTTGGGGAGTGTTGGGATGCAGGCACCGCCACTTTTATGATACTCGGCAACATCTGCACTCGGGCCTGTAAGTTTTGCGCAGTTGAAACCGGTAAGCCTCTGCCTCCCAACCTTAACGAAGCACAACAAGTAGCTGAATCCATTCAGCTGATGGGCTTAAAGCATTGCGTCATTACTTCCGTCGACCGCGACGACCTTATGGATGGAGGAGCCTCAATATGGGCTGATTGCATTCGAAAGATAAAAGAATTAAACCCTGATATTACCATCGAAACCCTTATCCCCGACTTTAATGGGGACCAAAAACATCTTCAACTGATAATTGATGAAAAACCCACCATCATTTCTCATAATCTCGAAACAGTAGAACGTCTCACCCCCCTCATACGCACTAAAGCACAATATCAACTCAGCCTCGAAGTGATACGTTATATTTCCTCAAAGGGCATTCGTGCCAAATCGGGCATAATGTTGGGTTTAGGCGAAACCGATACCGAGGTCATACAGGTGATGGACGATTTACGTGAATGCAATTGCAGCATTATCACCATTGGGCAATACCTCCAACCCAGCCGTCAGCATTATCCCGTTAAGGAATATGTTGTTCCTGAAAAATATAAAATGTTTGAAGAACTTGCTCTGCAAAAAGGGTTTCTCTTCGCCGAGTGCAATCCCTTGGTGCGTTCCTCCTTTCATGCCGAAAAACACATTAAATAAATTCGATGCCTAACAGAACTGTCCATTTTACCGACCTAGGTCTCAAAGAATATAAAGAAACCTGGGATTATCAGGAAAAGCTGTTTAATGCGACTCAGGAAATTAAACAAAACACAGCCCTTACTTCACCACTGCTCCCTACTCCTAACCATCTTATTTTTTGCGAACATCCCCATGTGTTCACTCTTGGAAAAAGCGGAAGCGAAAACAATTTGCTCATCAACCTAATTCAGCTAAAGGCAAAGAATGCAACATTTTTTAAGACAAATCGCGGAGGGGATATCACTTATCATGGTCCGGGGCAAATTGTAGGATACCCAATCCTCGACCTCGAGAATTTTTCCTTAGGCATCAAATCCTATATCGATCATCTGGAAGAAGTAATAATGCTGACCTTAAAAGAATTTGGAATAACTTCCAATCGATTGGCAGGTGCTACCGGGGTTTGGATTGATAGCAATACTCCATCTGCCCGAAAAATATGTGCCATTGGAGTAAGAGCCAGCCGCTACATCACCATGCATGGCTTTGCCTTAAATGTAAACACCGATCTTAGTTATTTTTCACACATCAATCCCTGTGGATTTACCGATAAAACAGTAACCTCCATGCAAAAAGAACTTGGGCGGGATATTTCTCTTGATGAAGTGAAGAAATCTTTAATGAATAACTTTGAAAAGGTTTTTACGATGAAATTGATCAACTGAAAACCTCTGCTAACACAATATGCGATTTCATATTGCCAAAACCCGGCAAGTGAATTTTATAGTATTCCATTAATTTCTCAAGCAGCTCCATCCTGAATTCGAGAGGGACAAATGCCTGATAGTTTTCTAAAGCGATTTCATCAAGTTTAGAAAAGTAATAACTTAACGGATAATCGAGAAAAGGATTTCCCAGAGGGGGATTCGACAAGAATACCCCTTCAGTTAAATCGAAAAAAGTGGAATGTTGACCATAAACACCATGAGGAGAAAAACCTAAAAGTCGGGTGAGCTTTACCATAAACAAAAAATGAAAATCGCTGAACTGAGCAGGCATCTCATCGAAGAACAACAAATAGTCTTTTATAAAATCCCAAAGGGTTTCATTCTTTTCTTCTTCACGAATAGCTTTGCTGATGAGTTCGTTGATGAAAAGCGCAATCGCACTTTTGCGAATGTCGGAATAAATTGAATTCAACACTGCCAGTGGGCGTGCTTCTTTCATCTGTTGAAGCCCGACTTTGGGCTTATGATTAAATTGTATTTCGAGAATTACCAAATGTGAAAACAAGGAAGCTTTGGTTATGCTCTTTTTATTACGACTTCCCTTGACAATAAAGGAAATCAAACCCAGTTCACGAGTGTACACTTTTACAATGATGCTAGTTTCGGAGAACTTATACTGATGTAAAACGATACCGGAAACTGTGAGTAACATCTGTGACTAAATGATTTTAAATAAACAACAATGGGGGAAAAGACCCAAGACCCAAGACCCAAATTCCAAATTCCAAGATCCAAGGCAAACCCTATATTTTTCCTTTATCGTTTCTAATTCCATACTCTTTTATAATCTTTGAATCTGGAATTTGAGACTTTAAATTTGGGTCTTTATAAAGGATATTAATTCTCAAATAATATCTTGCTTACCTGAGTCTGGGTTCCATCTTCATTACTACAGAACACCAAATACACTCCGGTTTTTACTTTTTCGCCGTTTAGGCTAAGTCCATTCCAGATTGCTTGACCTCCAATAGCAGTGGTTTTGTATACCAGACTTCCGCTTACATCGGTAATTTTCACATCGGCATTAAGAACAAGACCTTTTATTGCGATGATTCCATTGTAACCGTGTTTAACTGGATTAGGATATGCATATACAGATTCGAACTTTTCGCCACCAAAGGTAGCTGTGCCTTTATATGAAATGATACCCCTTACTGTGCCGAAAAATACTTCGCCCGTGCTTTGATTGATGCAAATGCTAGTAATATCATCAGAAATTAAAGGGCTGTTGCTTTCGGTGAAATGAGCCAATTGTTGTGTCCCATCGGCCGACATTAAATAAACCCCCGAGCTGGCAGTACCAAGCCATTTGCGATTGGCCCCATCTATTGCAATGGCTGTGACCGATTCTGTTTCAAGCAGATGTTGCCAATGCCCGTCCTGTTCCAACAATATGGTTTGAGCAGCATAATCACCAGCAAATGCATCGGAGGTATTATAAAATACTTTTATCCCTTTGTTTGTGCCAACCCAGATATCGCCGTCCAAATCGCCTGCAATACAGAGGATATTTCCACTAGCTACATCATTCCCGAAATTGACATCTATGGTCTTCTTCTTATCATCGGCACTATTGTATAGTGTTCCGTTATCATCATACACCATTAGGGTGCTACTTCGTGGGTTAGTAATCCATTTCTGATTAATCTTATTGGCAACTATATCGCCAAATTCAAGGTTATTGCCCGTATTGAATGAATACCATCCTCCAGAAGCGGTGCGCAGACATAAACCCATAGAGGTATATGAATTTGCCATCCAAAGATTGCCTGAAGCATCGAAGGTGATGCCTCCCAGACGAATGCTGTTGGGGTCTAGATAATGCCCTTGTAAGGTGCTGTTAGAAGGATCGTAAACTTTTACTAAAGCCCCCTTATTTATTTCGGCAACTCCTTTGCCAAACGAATTAATATATAAATGTTCAGCATTATTTGGGTCGATAGCAATGTTGATGAAATCATGTAAGGTATCGAACCCGGGAGTGTTTAGCATGTTAAAGGAAGTCCATTTATCATCAATAAAACCATATAAAGCCGCTTGAATGTATACTGGCCCTTGGCTTAAATCTTTTGCTCCCGGAACCGCCCAAAGAATATTGTTCTGACCTGCCATTGCAAAAACATTTTCCGACTGTGGACCATTTAATAGATATTGACTGAAATCGTCGTATTGCTTAAAACGCATCATCCCGCTGACTCTGTCGGCAATCCAAATACTGTTTCCGTTATCAAGTAGAGCATCACCTGGAGCTGCAAATGCAATACCATAATCACCTATGGCGCGGAGTTGTTGCATGTTGTGGTCAAGTTCCAATACAAACTGATCATAACATATCAATAATCTATCCCCAAACTTCCTCATTGAATAGCGGGTTTGAGTGTTTTCAGGACGAAAAAAAGTCCACTGTGTTCCATCAAATACCAACAAAGAATCGGTATTAGGCAGACTTCCTGCTTTGTGTTTGTTTACTATGAGTTTGTTCGAAAAATATTCAATCAAATTATAGGAAGCATTTGGCAGGGGTAAGCTGCTAAGCTTGGTCCAATTCTGATAGTAGGATAAGTTGGGGTTGGAGACACTGGCTTGCATGATGCCCGATTCGGTAGCGGCATAAAAGTTACCGCCATCGGTAGTCATTGCGTAGACTGTTAACAGAGCACCACTATCTCCTATATAATAGGTATCTTTCACTTCCTGACGTACTAAATCGATCACTACTATTCCAAAACCACAGGAAAGATAGGCAAGATTGTTAACGAAAAGTATACTATAGATAGACTTATCACCCAAAATGGGTTTTCTCTTGATGTCGGAAATGTTGATGATGCCTCCTGGGGTAATCAGGTCAATATTTGCATTGGAATATGCTAGCAAGAGAGTTTTAGTTTCAGTATTATAGCCCATGGTGTTAATGCCAATATCGCTTAGACCGTTTATTTTGGTGAGACGCTGAACAGTGTTATCATCTCTGTCGAAAAAGAAAAGGGCAAAAGGGGTGGCACAATACATGCGGGTGCCGGCTTCGGCTATTGCAATACACTTATTATAGGGCAAATGTTCGCGCCAGTGCCCAATGGCAAGGTCTTGCGAATTGGCACTGAAAGATAAAGACAGGGCGCACAGTAGGAAGATTTTTCTCAAAAGTTTCATAGCGACAAAATAATATACAATGATACAAACAATTTATTAAAACGAAAAAATTTCTTTTTATTGTATGTATTGTGAATGATAGGTTTGGCCTTTTGCTAAAAAGTTTGAACAAGAGAAGTCTAAAATTCCTCAAGGAATTAATAATCTGTTTAAATATAATCCTTCTTGTTTTGCTGCACTTTAAACTATGCTTAGTATAAGCATTTTCCAAGTTTTGATAGGACAGCAATTAGCTTTTGCATAGATTACAAGCACTCTCTTAATGATGAGCATACGTAATTTTAATGATGGATAACTTGTAGATTCGACTACTCTTAAATCCTTTTTGCAGATTATTTATGCTGATGAATTTGCTTTAAAAGAAAGTTTTTGTCTTTTATTCCAACAAAACGATTTATTTCGATTCCATTCTTAAATAAAATTAATGTGGGGATACTCCGGACATTATATTCAGAAGCAATAGATTGATATTGCTCTATATTTACTTTTCCGACGAAGGCATCATCATCCAAGGCCTCGGCCACATCATTAAGTATGGGGGTCATCATTTTACATGGCATGCACCATTCGGCCCAAAAATCAACCAATATTAGTTCCGTTTTAATCTCGTTTTGAAAATTTTGATCAGTTAAGATTTTCAATTTCTCATGATCGTTAGCCATGGGCGACTTGAGGAGTTTTCTTACGGTATAAATAAGATAGCCAACCAATGCTATGATCAGGGCTGCTACGGTGATTTGTGTTGAATTCATGATTTAGTTTTGTTTTAAATTGTTAGGGATGAAAATAATTAAATAGGACATAATTCAGGATATTTGTCAGTAAGTGCTGAATTATCGATTTTCTGGCTGCAAAAGTACGATGCTTATCCGAAGAAATGCTACACATCATTAACGCATATTATAGCTTATTGATTGATATCGGCTAAGTTTTTTATTGATATAGATTATTGTCTTGATACTAATATCGATTGGATGAGTTATAAGGTTGAGGTTAATATAGATGTTTATTGTAAAAAGATATTGCGGACTTTGTAATATCTTAGGCTGAGAACAGTGTGAAACTTCTTTGCATTTTCGAAAGGATAATTCTCGAAGGCTAAGGCATTAAAATATTCAATGGGTCTGTGTAAATTAATATTCGTAAGAAAAGATAAAAATATACGCGCATGTTATTTTTCACCAAAACAATTTCTACTACATTTTCTATTGTGGTTTTTTTCAGCTACAATAAAGCTCACAACTGCATTTGATTAAATATTTTTATTTTTTCATTTATGTTGGAAAGTTCAAATAATTTATATCTTAGCGCCGACATTATTGGGTTATACTAAAGCGGTTTAGTAAACAATAATTTTGATTATAATATGAATTAAATTTAAATTAAAGCTCGATGATTAGATAAAACCATTTACGATTGCTTTCCTTGTAGATTAGGCTATTATATAGATTATTAGTTCAATTTGACCTAAGTTAATACTTATTCAGTTAAATATAGACAGTATGAAAGTTTATTTTACAATCTTGTGATGATGCATATACTTCACCCAATTCGAATCAATTAAACTCTCATTTTCACATTACATTTTAATTCCTTAATTAAAAGCACCTAAAGTTCAATAATAAAATTAAAGTCAATTCAAAACCATATTATTAACATGAAATCATTTATAAAAAGCAGTTTTCTTTTTTGTTTGGTCATACCGTTTATAGCTTATAGCCAGACTGTGGTAACGATATCAAGTTCTGGTACATGGGTAGTTCCTGCAGGAGTTACTTCTGTTAAAGTAGAAGTTTGGGGTACGGGCGGAAGTGGTGGAGGGGTTTCCTCTAGCGGTTCAGCAAGAGGGGCAGGAAGTGGAGGTGGTGGAGGTTACTCTGTTGCTACAAAAACTGTTGTTCCTGGAAATTCTTATACTATTACAATAGGTGCTTTAGGTGCTGTAAGTACTGGGAATGGAGGGAATGGAGGGGCAAGTATTTTTACAGGTACGGGTGGTACAGTTATAGCTAATGGAGGCTCAGGTGGTGCTGCTAATAATGGAGTAGGAGGAGCAGGAGGCACAGGTATAGGGACTGGTGCATTTAGTGGTGGTGCTGGGGGAGCTGGAGCAGGTAATGGAGCAGGAGGTGGCGGAGGTGCAGGAAGTGCAGGTGCTGGGGTATCCGGTGGAAATGCTGCAACAGGAACGGGAGGAATAGGGTCTCCCAATAATGCCCCTTATATAGGAGGCTCAGGTGGTGCGTATAGAAATTCAAATGGAGCAGGTAATCAAGGAGCAGTACCTGGAGGTGGAGGCGGAGGTGCCCGTGCTGGTGCTTACGCCACAAACAATGGAGGAGTAGGTGGTTTAGGGCAAGTTGTGTTAACTTATACCATAAATTCGAATGCTTGCTCTGGGACTCCGCCCTTAGGGACGGCAGCAGCCAATCCCACGGCTATAGTTTGTTCTGGTACTAGCATATTGTCATTGAGTGGATATTCTACTGAAACGGGAATAAGTTATAAATGGTATTCTTCTACAGATAATGTAACTTTCGATTCGATTGCAGGAGCAAATACGCTTACACTAACTTCTCCGGTTATCAGTACAACAACTTATTTTTATTGCAGATCTACTTGCACGGCAAGTGGATTAAGCTCGAATTCATCGACTACAACGGTTACAGTAAATCCAATAGCACCTGCCGCACCTGTGGTTTCGGCTGGAACGGGTGCAACCATTAATTCTTTTAATGCAAACTGGATTACCTCAAGTGGTGCAAGTACTTATTATCTGGATGTTGCTACTGATATTGGATTCAATAATATTTTACCTACTTATGATAATCTGAACGTAGGGAATGTTGTTAATAGGACGGTAAGTGGACTTGTTCCTGCAACCACTTATTATTACCGAGTGAGAGCATTTAACTCATGTGGGATTGGCCTCAGTCCTAATTCGAACATAATAACCATTGCAACCTTAGCTTTGAGTTATTGTTCCCCAACCTATGCTTCGACTGGAACTTATGATTTTATAACGAATGTTAGCTTAGGGACTTTATCGCAAAACACCGGCAATAATGTTTCGCCCTTTTATGTGAATTATACTGCTACCCAAAATGCTATTCCCAATCTAATGGAGGGGGTATCATATAATCTAACGCTTAGCTTTAGCAGCGATGCAAATCAATATAATGGAGTATGGATTGATTTTAATCATAATGGTTCTTTTGAAGCAAATGAGTTTTTTACTTCTAATACAAATGCAGGTTCAAATGGCACTGCCGTAGTAGTTATCTTGGTGCCGAGTGGGGCATCCTTGGGCAATGCTCGTATGCGAATTCGTGGGGGTGATGATATACAACCCAGCTCAATGCAAGCTTGTAATGCTTCGAATTCAAGTACTGGGCAAGGGCAGGATTATACGATTAATGTGGTGGCTCCAATATATTGTAACGGAATGCCAGCGCCAGGGAATACTGCTTCGACGGCCAATTTAATTTGTGCAGGAACAACTATTACCTTGTCATTTCAAAGTCTTCCATTAGCAGCAGGCTATACCTATCAGTGGGAATCATCGGTAAATGGGGTCAACTATACTAACATTAGTGGGGCAAACTCAACTACTTATAGTACTATTCCATCAACAACTACTTATTATCGTTGTTTAGTTACTTGTACGAACAGCGGTCAGAGTGCCTACTCAACACCCATACAAGTTACATTTGGTATTAACCTGACCTCAACCACTCCTGCAACACGATGTGGAACCGGTACAGTGACTTTGGGGGCCACGGTAAATTCAGGAAACATATATTGGTATACTGTACCAAGTGGTGGTCTTATCATAGGAACAGGAAGCAGCTTTACAACACCGGTCATCAGTAGTACCACTACCTATTATGTGGAAGGTGAAAACGCTGGTTGCATTACTGCAAGAGTTGCAGTTGTTGCAACAGTAACTCCTTCACCTGCTTTAAGTATCAGTGGAAATCAGACCATTTGTAATGATGCTGTAAGTTCAATGAGTGTTACTTCAAGCTTAAGTGATTATGATACTTATATATGGACACCGACAACAAATTTGTATACAAATGCAGCGGCTACTATTGCATATACTGGAACTAGTGCCACAAGCGTTTATGTGAAATCTACTAATGCAGGCACCATCAGTTATACTTGTACTGCTGCAAATGCTGCTTTATGTAATAATATTGCTACTTCTTCTGTTACCATATTACCTCTTGCTGGTGTTTTTGCAAACCCAACAAGCTTGTGCTTTAGCGGAACCTCGACTATTACTGCTAATCCTGCAAGCGGATATGGAAATGCAAGTTTGCAATGGCAAAGTTCGACTGACAATATAAGCTTTAATGATATCCCAGGGGCTAATGGAAGCAGCTATTCGACCCCAACAATTTCAAATACTACTTATTATAAGTTGCAAATATTTATTGGTGCTACTTTATGTTCCGAATCGAATGTAGCCACAGTTAATATTATTAATTCACAGGTAAGCTCAACAACTCCTGCCAGCCGTTGTGGAAGTGGTGTTGTTTTGTTAGGAGGGAGTGGAACAGGAACTTTATATTGGTATTCAGCTGCTAGTGGTGGAAGTAGTTTGGGGAGTGGGAACAACTTTAACACTCCATTTATTACTAGTACAACCACTTATTTTGTTGAAGCTCAATATTCAGGTTGCATCTCAACTAGAACAGCTGTGTTAGCAACGGTGAATTCTGCCCCAGCCGTTTCGGCAAATGCAAGTCCTAATACAATTTGTGCTGGAGCATCAATTGTGCTTAATGCATCGAGTAGTAATACCGGTTATACTTATACTTGGTCGCCTGCTACTGTTCCTTTTAGTGGTGCAAGTGTAAATGCATCTCCAGTTGTGAGTACAGTATATTATGTTACGGCAACAGACAATTCCGGAGGCACTAACAATGGTTGTTATACCACCACCACCGTTAATGTTACTGTAAACCAAACACCATCAACGGTAACCGTAACTCCGAATACTGCCAGTATGTGCGAAGGAGGAATTACCCAGTTAATGGCCTATGGTTCATCAAGTCCTAATCAAAATGCAGCGAGTTATTCCTTTACTGCGAGTTCAGGGACTTATACTCAATTAAGTGGAGCAACAGTAGTGGCTACGGTGAAAGCAGATGATGGATTCTCAGGCGCTATCCCTTTAGGTTTTACTTTTAACTATGCAGGAAATTTGTTTACACATGTGTATGCAAGTTCTAATGGCTTCCTGTCTTTTAACACTGCAGCACTTTCAATTTCAGCAAATTCATTGTCATTTTCTGCCACCAGTATGTTGCCTCTAATAGCACCTTTATGGGATGACTTAGATGGAACTTCTGTGGGAACAGCTTCATACTTAACTTCCGGTGCAGTTGGTAGCCGCATTTTTACTTTTGAGTGGTTAAACTGGGAATGGGGATATCTTGCAAATGCAGCGGTAATTTCTTTTCAGGTAAAACTTTATGAGAGTGATGGAAGGGTTCAATTTATCTACAACAGAAATGCAACCAATGTTTCAGCAGGGTCCGCATCAATAGGGCTTGCAGGGTCTGCAACAGGAGATTTTCTGTCGTTAAACTCAACAGGTACAGCCCCTGTTGCAAGTTCAACCACTGAGACCAACAACTTATCTGCTAAACCAGCGAGTGGCCAAATCTATACATTTGTGCTGCCTGCAGCTTCTCTAATTTGGTCTCCTACCAATGGCTTATACACCAATGCTTCGGCCACAACCCCTTATTTAGGAACAGCCACCACCACCTTATATGCAAAACCCAACAGTAGCACAACCTATACCGTTACCTCAACTTCAGGGTCATGTTCAAACTCGGGATCTACTGTGATAAACATTAGCACTTTATCAACCGATCCTACTTTAATTAGTGGGACTACAAGCATTTGCGAAGGGAGTCCTGTAACGTTAACAGCTAGTGGAGGGGTTGACGGAAGCAATTCGAATTTCAACTGGTTTGCAGGTTCATGTGGTGGCATTTATACTCAGGAATGGTTTTCACAACCTTATTTAATGAGTGGTACAACAATAAATTCCTCAGATGGAATTTTGAATGTTACTTCTACAAACATAGATCCTTCTTTTACGATGTATCCGATAGGATCATTTAGTCCGTCAATTTATAAATATATACAGATACGGTATAGAGTACTATCAGGTAATGCTGGAGGCCCGGAAATATTTTTCACGAATTCTAATTCAGCTGTGGCTGTTGCTTCACAAATGGTCACTGGAACTTATATTGCAGATGGGAATTGGCATGTTCTAAACATTGATATGTCTACACATCCTCTTTGGGCAAATTCTAATATTACAGGATGGCGATTTGATTGGTGCACAGATATAGGGGTTACCATGGATGTTGATTATATATCTTTAGGTGCTGGCTTAGCTATTGATCAGGGAGCATCCATATCGATTACGCCAACTGCCTCAACCGAATATTATGTAATAAGAAGTGGAAGATGTAATATTACAGGATGTAGCAATATACAGGTTAATGTTACCAGTATTCCTCCTCCTGGCGGAAATGCCACACAATCATTTGTCTATTATGGTTATGTAAGCGATTTAGTAGCTACTGGTACTGCAATTAAATGGTATGATGCTCCAACAGGAGGTAATTTACTTTCACCATCAGACTTTTTAAATAATGGCTTAATTTATTATGCAAGCCAAACAGTGAGCGGATGCGAAAGCCAGACCCGCTTTGCTGTTACAGTCGACATTGCTTTCTTCAAGACCATTAACCTTCATCTAATGCTGGAGGGTTTGTATAATCCTGCTACCCATATGATGAACGAAGTAATGGATATCTATTCAGGTTTGCCATATTTTGGAATGGGAATTGCCGATAAAATTAATGTAGAGCTATTTGAAGCGAGTCCACCTTATGCACCAATCGGTGTTAATATAAATGGAATTGATTTAGCAACCAATGGTTTGGCGACCTTTAATATCTCCCCAAGTAACACTGGCAATTATTACATCAGAGTTAGCAATCGTAACCACTTAACTGCATGGACGGCTGTACCTGTTTCTTTCAACGCAAACACAGTAGATTATTATTTTACTACTGGGCTATATCAGGCTTATGGGTCAAATCCACAGACAATGGTTTCTTCGAATCCTGTTTTATATGCTTTCTTTCTTGGCGATTTAGATCAGGGGGGATGGATAGATGCTTTGGATTTCAATATATTTGAAATTGATTTAACTATTGGTGCTATCGGCTTTAGTGTTTCTGACTTTGATGGAGGAGGATGGGTTGATGCATTGGATTTTAACATGATGGAGCCTAGATTAATGGAAGGGAATTATACTGACTATCCTTCTAAGAAGAAATAATGATTTGTAGCAATTGTATGAATTTAAGCTTATTGCACTGTATTTAGAATTGAAAATTAAGGACTTTTTATAAACCATAATAACCATCAAAACAAAACCATGAAACAAATTAATGTTTTTAAATCAATGTTGTTCAGTGCTTTTCTTTTAGGAGGCCTGATTACACAGGGTCAAACTTATGTAGTTTTAACCGCAAGCGGGACTTGGACAGTTCCTGCAGGTGTTACTTCTGTTACAATAGGATGCTATGGTGGTGGCGGCGGCGGTGGTGGTGCCAATAATAGCAGTGGTGATGCTGCAGGTGGTGGCGGCGGCGGTGGAGCTTATTCAACCCAAACTCTTACTGTTATTCCAGGTCAAATTTATACTGTTACCATTGGATCAGGAGGGACAGGCGGTAGTGGATCAGGGGGAAATGGATCGAATGGAAACATAACTACTTTTACTGGTACTGGAGGAACTTGCAGTGCTGCCGGAGGGACAGGTGGATTGGGGGCAACTTTATATGGTGTGACGGGAGGAATTGGAGGCAATACCGGAACAGGATTATTATACAATGGTGGTACTGGCGGAACTGGTGAAATCACTAGTTTTGATTATGGTGGCGGTGGCGGTGGTGGTGCTGGTAACAGCAGCGTCGGTTCTGATGGAGTTTTAAGAACAGGAGGCAATGGTGGAACAGGGACTTATCCGGGAGGAAAAGGAGCCAATGGCACCAGCAGTGGAGGAACAGGCTCGGGTTCTACTGGTTCAACGGGAACTATTCCTGGAGGCGGGGGTAGTGGAGCAGCCGTTTATATGTCAACAAATAAATCCGGTGGATCGGGAGCAAGAGGCCAGATTGTATTGAGTTATATTCCTTGTGTTTCTCCTACTATTTCATCTCAACCCAATAGTCCAGTCATTTGTAACGGCTCAACAGCAACGCTTTCGGTGACAGCTAGCGGGAATGCTCCTATGGTTTATCAATGGCAATTAATGGCTAGTAATTGTGCTTCTCCAAGCCCTGTTGGTACTGACACTTCAAGTTATACCACGGCTGCACTTGCAGCAGGAACTTATTATTATAGTTGTAACATCAACAATGTATGTGGAACCCTGACAAGCAATTGTGGCACCATTACGGTTAGTGCTGCAATACCAACAACTCCGGGTTCAATAAGTGGAGGTGCTTCACAATGTAGTGGCGTAAGTGGTCAAGTTTACAGCATTGCTGCTATACCCGGAACCTTAACCTATAATTGGACTTTACCTACAGGTTGGACTATCACCAATGGGGCAAATACAAACTCTATAACAGTGAGTCTTTCTGCTTCAGCCCAAAGTGGAAATGTCAGTGTTACTGCAGCAAATGGTTGTGGAACTAGCGCTGCAAGCACTACAAATGTAACCGTAAACACAACTCCTGTTGTAACAGCTTCGAACAATGGTCCCGTTTGTGTGGGATTCCCAATAATATTAACTGGAGAACCTACGGCCATGTCGGTGTATTCATGGACAGGGCCAAACAGTTTTGTAAATGGAACCCCCAATCCCACAGTATCTTCTACTGCTACCATGGCAATGGCGGGAACTTATACTTTAACTGTAATCAGTCCGAATAGTTGTAGTAGCACAGCGAGCACCACAGTTGTTATGGTTGCAGCCGTACCTGCACAGCCATCAATAATTAGTGGTTCGGCAACCCCAAGTGTGGGTTCTTCACAAAACTATTCTGTTACCAATGTACCAGGTACTACATATACGTGGACCTTTCCTTCTGATTGGAATCAAACTTCAGGGGGAAATACCAATTCTGTTATGCTAACTATTGGAACCCTAAGCGGCAGTGTTACTGTTGTTCCATCTAATACATGTGGTAGTGGTCTTTCTCAAACTATGACTGTTACGGCTCTTCAATCAACACCTTATACCACAAGCGGTACATGGCAATGCCCTGCAGGTGTATATTCTGTAATTGCAGAATGTTGGGGTGGTGGTGGAGCTGGTGGAGCTGGCACCGGAAACCCTGCTAATGGTGGAGGTGGAGCTGGTGGAGCTTATTCAAGTAGCGTAATTGGGGTAACTCCTTTAACAATTTATAACGTCACTGTTGGTTCGGCCAAAACATCAGCCACTACCAATACAGCACTACTTAACACAGGAAATCCATCTTGGTTCGTATCGGCAAGCACTTTATTTGCTGCCGGTGGCGAAGGAGGTGCACCAGCAACTGCTGCCAGTTCAAATGGAATTGGTGGAACAGGGAGTATAAATGGTAGTATAGGATATATTATTCATGCAGGGGGCAATGGTGCCTCAGGAGATTTTACGGCTGGAGTTCCAGGTGGAGCTGGTGGTGGAGGTGCCGGTTCAAGCGGTGTGGGAAGCAATGCATTGGCTGGCGTAGGAGGTTCAGCTACTGTTAATAATGGTGGTGCTGGAGCTAATGGAGTGGCCAATTCTACTGCTGGCGCTGCAGGTGCAGTGTATGGTGGTGGAGGTTCTGGAGGAAAGGCAAACACCGCCACCGATAGAAATGGAGGTTCAGGTGCAGCAGGTTATGTAATAATTACAGCCAATACCATTTATTCTTATTTCACGGCTACCACTTTAAACGTTTTCGATTCAGTTTGCGTAAACACCACTACAGGTCCTAACTCATTTACCATAACAGGAACCGATTTAACCAATCAAAGCGTAACGGTAGCAGCCCTTAGTGGATATAGCTTTTCGACTACAGCCACAGGAACTTATACCAGTACACTTACTTTCCCTCAATCAGGAGGCAGTTTTTCACAAATTGTTTATGTGAAATTTACTCCAACACTTCCTCAATCATATAACGGAAACATCTCTGTCGGCGGTGGAGGTGCTCCTTCCTTAAATGTTGCTGTTGTAGGAGCAGGAAAAATGCCTGCAATGCCCGGCACTATCACCAGCAATAGTCCCCAATGTTTCGGAACAGGAATTACTTTTACCAAAGGAAGTTGCACTGGAGGAACCTGCTATTGGGTGAGTTCAGCCACAGGCATGGAAACAACCAATTCAGCTGCAACTTACACCACACCTTCAACAGCTGGAAACTATACTGTATGGGTTCGCGGTTTTGACGGAGCTTGCTGGGGGCCTGCCATTTCGGCTAGTGGTCTCATCAATAACATTCCAACGGCACCTACCGTTGGCACCATCACTCAACCTACTTGCATGCTTGTTACCGGAAGCGTTGTAATATGGGGTTTACCCACCAATGGTCAGTGGACCTTGACACGCTCGCCCGGTGGAGTGACCACTTTAGGCAATACGGTGAATACAACTTTAACTTTAATTCCCCCCGGAACCTATACCTTTAGAGTTACGGATACTATCGGTTGCACTTCGGTGGCTTCGGCCAATGTGCTTATCAATTCGCCTCCAGCAGTGCCTGCAACTCCTACTATCACTCAGGTTGGAAATACCTTGCACTCTGATGCTACCTTCGGAAACCAATGGTATAACCAAAGCGGTCTTATCTTTGGCGCTACCAGTCAAAACTATACTATTACAGCGAATGGCACCTATTATAATATTGTAAAAATTAATGGTTGCAGTTCTGATACTTCCAATATCATTATTATAACCAACGTAGGTGTGACCGAAAATGAGATTAATAAAGACATCAATGTTTATCCCAATCCTGTTTCTAACGAATTAATCATCGAAATAAAAGGTAGCACCCTTAGCACCGATTTTGAAATAGTTAACACTATGGGCCAAGTTGTTTTTAAAGGTAAGATGATAGAAAAAACAAGAGTAGAAACCTCAGCTTTTGCCCCGGGTGTCTATATGATTAAACTTGAAAACGGAAAAACACTTGAATTTAAAAAGATTATTAAAGAATAATTAAGTTTTAAGTGTTAAGTTTTAAGTGTTAGGTTTTAAGTGATTTGGGGTAGAGGTGGAAATTAATATTAGGAAAATCCTGCTCTTGTGAAAGGGCGGGATTTTTTGTTTGTTGCTTAGTAAGGGGGGCAAAGCCTGAAAAGATATTTTCGACTGAGGTAAAAACTCAGCCGAACTTGGGTCTTTGACGAACAGGGACGACATAAACGACATTGAGGGTGCAAATAATTAGGTTAGGTGTAAAAATAATTGACATTATGTGTAGTTATAAGGGGCATTTATTGAACCCATAATCGGTATAATGAACACCCATAATCGGTATAATGACTCCCCATAATTGATATAATGACTCCCCATAATTGGTTTAATGACTCCCCATAATTGGTTTAATGAACACCCATAATTGGTTTAATGACTCCCCATAAT
>CAIXTV010000235.1 GCA_903922465.1 uncultured bacterium | reverse complement strand
GAGGTGATGACCTTTGAAACCGATGCCAGTTGAAAAGCAGTGGAAGGCAACAAGCTATCCTTCCTCGAAAAATCGGCATAGCCAAATCCCCGTTTATACAGCACATGCTCACCTTCGGCATAGAGCACACAACCATTGATGCGATTGGCTGACGAAAGTTTACTGAACATACTATCGAGCCACAAGCGTTTGAGAAGTTGAGAAGCACCCACAGGATTTTCGGACAATACAGTTGGATGATTTGCTTTGACCGTCTTGTGTAGCACCATTTCCTTGTTTGGCAAGACATTTGGCAAGCCGAAAACCAGCCACACCATAATGCCGCTAAACAGTAAAACAGAAATCATTTTTCTCATCATCATATTTTTATGCCCATTCCCGAAAGTAATATTCGAAATTATGCAAGTTCAAAAATAATAATAATCAATTGAAAATGGAGATTTTATTTAAAAAAGGTTTTTAATTATCCCCAATATAGATACAATTAAGAAGTTATAGAGCGTAGAGTTAGACTCTAACCAATACTTTATTCGTTCCTCGATTTCAATTCCTCGATATACAACTCAATGGCTTCTTTTGCCATACTTATGGCATGGTCGATGTTGTTTCCGTATGTTATACATCCTGGCAAAGCAGGAACTGTAACCGTATATCGGTCATCGTCTTCTTTGTGCAATAAAAGTTTATATTGAAGTTGCATGATAGTTTAATTTACGTTAAGCAAAATTACTATTTTTTAATCTAACAGCAACGATTAACGATTTAAGATTTCAGAAGAACTCCCAAAACAGGCATTCCTCCAAAATCTTAAATCCAAAATCTCAAATCCAAAATCCCCCTTAAGGCACCACAACAATCGGTACCAGCTTGATATTATGAATTATTTCGCCGTCGGGCGGAATGATGATGGCGGCAGTGTAGGGCGCAAAGCCATATTTCACCGCCGAGATTTGATTATACAAAGTTAGCACATGTTCGGCTGCAAAATTGGCATCGTTGCCGGCATGCAGCACCAAATCGGGCTGGTCGGGTCCGGTGAGGGTTACGTTTACATCGGGAACCGAAACATTAGTATTAGCATTAGAAACATTGCCACTGAGGTCGCCAAATTCGTCGCCCGGTTCGGCTGGCGGAACGTGCGTCATCGCAATCAGATATTCATTATATTTTTCGCTGTTCACCCCTTTGTAGATGTCTTTCCCAATGTTGCAAAAGCGCACAAACACTTTATACACTGCATTTCCCTTCGAAACGCGTTCAATTTTCATTAATTTGCGATTGTCTTTGGCTTCTTCAACCAAATCAATCTTAGTATCGAATAAAACTCTGTGATCTTCGAGGGCAGTTATTTTAGCCGTCGTAAGACCTTCGGAAGCTAAGCCGTCAGGCATAGCCAATTGTTCTGTTGCAATACGTTTGGTGCGCCTGGCAAGTGTGTCAAGCTCATGATCGGCAAGTTGCGATATGTCGCCAAACGAATATACAGTATAATAACCGTTGTTTACACCCCATTTATTTTGCGCCATATTGCGTATGGTGCCGATATCCTTGCGCAACAATGCGCCGGTTTCGTCTTTCGACTGAGTGGCAATGGTGATTTTTCCCACCATTTCTTTGTCGGTGGGCACATTGGCAAATTCCTCATTGAGGACTCTTGCTTCATCGACATCGCTTTGTTCAACTCCACGCTCCTGAAAATCGACTATATCTCGATCAACATTATTAGAGGTTTGATCGAAACGTTGTTTTAGCGCGCCATCTGCGCACTTGAATTTTCTTTCTTCTTCTCCAGATAAACTCATGGTATTTAGTGTTTAGTGAATAAATAAAAGTGATTTAATTTTTTTTGAATTGTTTAATATGGTTTTTAGTTTCCGCAAAATTATAAAAAAAAATCTTTCACTTATACGACATTAGCAAATAATATTTCAAAAAAAAACATCTCTTATTCAAAATGCCCGAAAATAGGGCTATAAAGCTGAGGGGGAGCTTCCCTATTTGAGGTTATCCAATCTAAATTGACAGATTGACATTCATTTTCCGGGGAAGCTTACATCAAGCCTACGGAAAATAAAAATTAATTGAAGAATAGCTAAATCAACTTAGCGAATAATAAAATAAAATACCGGGATAATCAATCTTAGAAACAGAATAATGAAAATTAGTTTAAGGTTAATAAAATTTAGTTTGCGGACTACCAGATTAAGAATCGGGAAGATCAAATCAAGACTATTTTTCATCTTCCGTGCTCTTGATTTTATCATCCCGATAGTATTTTTTTATAATAATTGAGACCAAATAATAGCTGAAACGCTTGATATTTAATATAATTAAGCTGAAATGCTATATTCATAAATAGGATTTCGAGAAATCAGAATTTTGACTAGAAATTCACCAAAAGCAATTATTCATCATAAAAACCGACTCTAATTATCAGCATTTATTTCTGATGTTTGATGAAAAGAATAGCCCTAAATTACTGCCTTTTAAGCCTTCGCGAAAGCTTATCTTATCATCATTTAAGATTTTTTAAAATTTAAATCGCAATAAATTCATACATCATTCGTAACTTTGTAAGTTCAAATTTGTTATACGTATAATGACCAGCGAAATAAATATTCTTACCCGTAAAATTGAGTCTTTCATCAGAAAGTATTACAAAAATCAACTCATTAGAGGAGGTTTATGGAGTGCTTCTTTGCTGTTAATCACTTTTATACTCTCCGTTTTGTTCGAACATTTCGGACAATTCAGCATCACCATACGCACCATCATATTTTATGGCTATTTGCTTATAAATCTGCCAATTCTCGTCTGGTTTATCATCATACCCTTGCTGAAATTGCAGAAAATCGGTTCCCATCTTTCACAAGAACAGGCCTCGGTTTTGGTGGGAAAATTCTTTCCCGAAATCGAAGATAAACTTCTGAATACACTACAGCTCAGCAAAATTGCGTCCACTGAAAATAATGGCCAAAATCTAGATTTAATTTATGCCGGAATCGACCAAAAAATAGCTTATCTCAAGCCCATTTCCTTCAATCGTGCCATAAATTATCGGAAGAATCGTAAATATTTGGTCTATTTTGTGGTTCCCTTCCTCATTTTCGTCACCCTTTTCCTCACTTTCCCATCCATCATCACGGGGTCTACAAAAAAACTCATCAATCACAACCAGTTTTTCGCTAAGGAAGCACCCTTTACGCTTGTTATTAAGAATCAAAAGCTCGAAACCATTCAACAAGAAGATTTTACGCTCGAAGTGCAGCTCAATGGCAACGAAATGCCCCGCGAACTCCTGGTCGAATATGGCAACAACACCTACAAACTCGATAAACTGAATAACGAAAGCTATCAGTATACCTTCAAAAAGGTGCAAAGAAACACTACTTTTCGCCTCTTGGCCAATGATTTTCAGTCGGCCGATTATGTGCTTAACATCATCCCAAAACCCATCATTCTGAACTTTTCTGTCGACTTGGTTTATCCAACTTATATCAACAAACCCCGCGAATTGCTTCAAAATGCCGGCGACATCACCATTCCCGAAGGCACTCGCGTCGAATGGCACTTCAATACGCGCGATACGAAATGGCTCAATTTGAGCTTTAATTCGGTTGCCGAAAAGCTTACCGAAAAAACTCCTAATGTCTTCACTTTCGTGAAACAATTTTTTCAACCTCACAAATATAGCATCACTTCGCAAAACCCTCAACTCGAAAATAAAGACTCGCTTTCTTATTTCATCAACGTCGTTCCCGATCAGTTTCCGCAAATAAACGTCAATCAGTTCACCGATTCTATTTATGATAATCGTTTGTATTTTAAAGGCGATGTGAAGGACGATTATGGATTTAGTAAACTGATGTTTTCCTATAAAGATCTTAAAACCAATCAAAT
>CAIXTV010000234.1 GCA_903922465.1 uncultured bacterium | reverse complement strand
TTGAGCGAAGAGTTTATTGATCAAATGTTTAAAGCAATTCATCAGGAATCCATTAATCACCAGATCAAGGTAATGAATGCTGGAAACACGAAAAATTGAAGCCATTTGAGTTCACTCAGCTAAACTTAAAATTATAAAAAGTCCAAAGGCATTAAGAATTCTAAAGCTCACAATGCTGGTTCTTCTTCACCAAATGCCATTGGCGCAAGAGTTATTATGCGTATTTGGGCAAACCAAGATTTCCGATTGGATACAATCTTTAGTTTTTTTAACAATATAGCTTTTGAGATCTTCCACTTGTTTGTGGACTTCATTCAGCTGTAATTCAGTTTATTAACAAATTATTTCATGTTATTTACCACAAAATTGATTAAAACAGCACTTTTCAAAATGAAACAAAAATCAAAATTGTAAGTTACTCAAGCAACCAATTAATCTAAAATCACAATCCAATGAAAAAAATCGCAACACTACTCGTTATCATACTTTTATCGGCGTCTTTTGCAAATGCACAAAAATTCATGACAAAAGGAGGCACGATAAAATTCTTTTCAGAAACCCCGATGGAAAAGATTGAAGGGACAAACCGCCAGGTTAACAGCGCACTGAATTTCACTACCGGTGATTTTGTTTTTAAAGTCCTGATCCGTGGGTTTGAATTTGAAAAAGTACTTATGCAGGAGCATTTTAACGAAAATTATATGGAGTCGGAAAAGTTTCCGAGTTCGGAATTCAAAGGGAAAATTACCAATTTAAAGGATGTAAACCTCTCAAAAGATGGCGTTTACAAGGTTGTAGTCGAAGGCGATTTAACCATACACGGCGTTACTAACAAAGTAAAAGTTAACGGAACCCTCGAAGTCAACGCGGCAAAAGTTATTGGGAATGCAAGTTTTGAAGTAACACCAAAAGATTATAACATCGCCATCCCAAAAGCCGTGATTAAAAATATCTCAGAAGCGATAAAGGTCGATGTAAACGTTTCCTTGGATAAATTTGGTAACTAATCCAAAGCTTGTTTTTAATAAAAATCTTACATCAGAATTGTTAGACGATTCTTTGAAAAAGAATTAACAGACTGATACCTTTATCAATACAGAAACCCTCGGCATTAAAAGGTGCAGAGGGTTTCTGTATTTAATGAATTTCTTTTATAAGCTTGAACGAAATTTGATGAAGGCTGCAATCTTCCTTTAAACAATTGATTTTCAGAATCTATGATGAGTTAATAGACAGCACGTTACCTTTATTGGATTTAGGCATTACATCACCTTTTTATCGGATACGAATTTTTATTTCCTCTGGCCCGGCAATTTATTCATGCGATAAAATTAAATTTGCCCCTTAATTTCAGTTTGCAGTTAATATATCCCGCCAATCAAGCCTTACAAAATGTGTCTTTTATCAAATATGGTTTTATTATCGAATTCTTTTCAGGATTTGGATATTGGATTGCTGAAAGTAATTTATGATAACAGGATTTCATCATTAGATCCCACATTCATTGTTTTTACTGATACTGCAGGGATTTTTGCATTTGGATTCCCGATACTTGCCTTGATAATTTCAATTTTCAATAATAATGAAGCTCTAAGGCATAATGCGTTCCGGGTTTTTGTTCCGGTTGCCATCTCGGCCATAATTGCCAACATCTTAAAATATGCAATTGATTTGCCCAGACCTTATGAAATTTATCCTTTTATTGAAAAATTAGGCGTTGGCGGAAGTCCCTCATTCCCATCAGGGCATACCGCAGATGCGTTTGCCTTTGCAGTTGGATTAGCTTTTTTGTTTCCCAAGTGGTTTATTGTTATCCCAAGCCTTTTCTGGGCTATTTTGATAGGATACTCGCGTATGGTACTTGGTGTACATTTTCCTTCTGATGTGCTTGCCGGTGCTATTATTGGAACTATTTGTACGGCAATTTATTATTGGATTGTGGAGAGAAGAAAAATCAGGAATCAAGCCACAATTAGCAATGAACTAATTGCCAATTAGTTTGTGAACTTCAATCTGTGCAGAAAACTCTTTTCGGTTGAGGTTGGAAGCAGCGTTGCATTATCCCAAAATATACTTACTTTTGCGCCATCAAAGCCAATTGGCCCCATAGTTCAATGGATAGAATTTCAGATTCCGGTTCTGAAGATTTGGGTTCGAATCCCGATGGGGTCACATTCCCACTCTCAAAATTAATAAATACCGCTAAATATCAAGTAGTTAGCGGTTTTTTATTGCCCTTCCCACTCCAAATACTTCATTAATTCACACTCCTTCCGAGGCCAAATCGGTGTCCAATTTTTTGCCACCTTTTTTGGACACCTAATTGTTGATAACTTATTGTTATTTAGGCTATTGCAACACTTTATTCGATAAATTTTCCAACTAAATTCCTTACCTTTATAGTCCATTCGGTGTCCAACAATTAACGATTAAACCATGAAAAACACATCAAACATCCTCTTTTACATTCGCAGGTTTCGTACAAACAAAGATGGGAAAGCACCTATTTATCTCCGCTTAACCATACAAGGAAAGCGGGCAGAGCTTACAACAAACCGATTTGTCCTGCCTGAAAAATGGATGGTCTCAGCACAAATGATGAAAGGCACAACTGAGGAAGCCAGAACCATCAATGCTTATCTTAACACCCTTCGCAACAAGGTCCTTCAGCACATCAACAGCCTCGAACTTCAGGGTTTAGAAGTCACATCCGAAAGTCTAAGGAATGCCGTTTTAGGTATTGAGCAAAAGCAACACACCCTTATCGAAGTCTTTGAATACCATAACCAACACATGAAATCTCTTGTAGGAATTGATTTTGCAATTGGCACTTACAAGAGGTATCTGGTCACTATTGGCAAAATAAAAGCATTCCTCAAACACCAATATAAAAAAGAAGATATCCCCCTCAAAAACCTTAACCATGCCTTTATTACAAATTTCGATTTTTATCTGAAAACCCACGATGAGAATATAAACAATACAGCAGCAAAGCATATTAAAAACCTTAAAAAAGTCATTCACGTGACCATTCAGAACGAGTGGCTGCAAAGTGACCCTTTCAACCGCTTCAAATGCTCCTACAAAGACCCCAACCGCGGCTATTTAACTCCAGAAGAATTGGATATACTAGAAAACAAAGTATTTGTTATTAACCGATTAGATCAGGTCCGCGATATGTTTGTTTTTTCCTGCTACACTGGCTTGGCTTATGCCGATATGGAAGCACTTACTCCTTCAGATGTAAAAATAGGCATTGATGGCGAACGCTGGATAACAACCTACCGTAAAAAAACGGATACACGTTCCAGCATCCCACTTTTTGAAAAGCCACTTCAAATAATGAACAAGTACAAGGATAATCCAGTTGCTAACAATAAAGGAAGGCTATTGCCAGTTTTCAGCAATCAAAAGTCAAATGCTTTCCTAAAGGAAATTGCAATCCTCTGTGGCATTGATAAAAACCTTACGTTTCATTTGGCCAGGCACACCTTCGCCACTACCATCACACTATCCAATGGGGTACCAATCGAAACAGTAAGCCGTATGATGGGCCATACCAGCATCAAAACCACTCAAATCTACAGCAAGGTTGTTGATACCAAAATAAGCAACGATATGCAAAACCTCAAACAAGCACTTTCGAGGCAAAAACATCCTTCCGAGGAAGCGCAAGGTTCCACCCAAATACAAAGGGCAGTATAACCCAGGCATCATCTTCCAGCACTAAACGGTAAGCACACACTTACCGTTTTTTTTATGCTTCATATATAGGAATACAACATATATACTATTGTGCATATCAAACCTATTGCCCCTCCCACAAATTCATCTAAAACAGCAAAAAATATTCTATTTGTTCTTATATATGATAAATAGTAAAATAACCAAAAATAGTAAAAAAGTAATCAACAATTAGAACTTATTTTTTGGTCAATTCATACAAATATTGTAAATTTGTCAAGATTACTTACTACCTAACTAATTACATATATATTGTTGATAATCTTTGTATTATCGAAACCCGCACCGTTGTAAATACAGCACCTTGGAAGCAGCAAAACAAACAAGCTGACAAACAGGTAAAGTTACCCCAAGTAAAGCAGCACAGCACGAAAAATTTAACTTAACAAACCACTAAAAGCAACAAAATTTCCCGAAAACTACAGAAGTAGAAAGCCTCAAAAGCTTTATCACTTTTACTTGATGCTGCATAAGCATTTAGTCGGGGTATGTTCAAACAGTAACTTTTAAAATCCAAATATGATAGCAGAATTCATCACAAAATCCGACCTTACAGAGTTCAAGAAAGAACTCCTGTCTGAAATCAAAGCCTTTATCTCACCAACAGACCAGCCTCGTAAATCCTGGCTAAAATCCAACGAAGTAAGACAGATACTTGGTTGTTCACATGGCACCTTGCAAAACCTTCGCATCAACGGTAAATTACTGCCAACAAAAGTGCTTGGTACCTATTACTACGAATCCGAACAAGTAATGTCATTACTAAAATCCACGATTTAAAATTATGGGTATCTATAATTCATCACAAGCAATAAAGCCTCCTAATGAAGTTTTCGGTCATTCATCACTATCACAAAAATATACAGATTGGGTTGGCGCATTTGCACAAGCCAATTTTGAGCCAGATTATGTTCAGGAGGATTTGAACGAAAAACTCTTATATACCCCTGTTATTCCTGGTGAGCTATATTCCAAATTACCTGATTTGCTTCAAAGGAGTTGCGAGCCATTCAAACAGTCCCGAGAAAGAGATTTATTTTTAACAGGAGCCCTCTCAGTCCTAAGCGGTTGCATGAGTTCCGTTTCAGGCACCTATAGCCAGCGAACAGTTTATCCCAACCTTTTTTCTTTTATAATTGCGCCTGCTGCAAGTGGTAAAAGTGCTCTGTCATTAGCCAAAGAACTGGCTATGTCCTACCATCGCAACATGGTTAAGGAAAGCAAGGAGCAGAAAAGAATTTATCAGCTTGAAATGGATCAATACAAAACCACTAAGAGTAAAGTTAAAAATGGTTCTTCAAATGACAGCCCACCAAATAGACCCAATTTCAAGCTTCTTTATATCCCTGCCAACAGTAGTTCTGCTGCGGTTATTGCTCATCTTGAAAATTCTGACGGCATAGGTATTATTTGTGAAACAGAAGCCGATACAATGGGTAACAGTTTCAAACAGGATTGGGGTGGATATTCCGACTTGCTTCGTAAAGCATTTCATCACGAGCCAATCACATACAGCCGAAAGTTTAATGATGAGTTTGTAGAAGTTGAGTTGCCTCGCATTTCTGTGGCTCTAACGGGTACACCTTCTCAGGTTCAAGGTCTTATTAGTTCGGCTGAGGATGGTATGTTTAGCCGCTTTATTTATTACACTTTCCGTGTTAAACCAGTTTGGCGCGATGTTTCACCCTTCGACAATGTAAATCTAACCGAATATTTCAACCAGATGTCATTAGAAGTAGAAAACATGGTCGAATTTCTCGAAAAACATCCAACCAAATTTCATTTAAGCTACGATCAATGGCAGTTCCTTAACAGCAATTTTGAATTATGGCTTCGTCAAGCCAGCGTTTTTGTTTGTGAAGATGCTGGCAGCACAATGAAAAGGTTAGGGCTAATTGTATTTCGTATTGCAATGATCCTCTCAGCAATTCGCAAATTCTCAAATGGCGTTATTGATAAGGATGTCCAATGCAGTGATGATGATTTCCTTACAGCATTTTTATTAGCAGAAGTATATAAAGAGCATGCGCTTATTATGTTTGCTGCCCTCCCAAAGTCTGCAAAAGCAAATCTCGACCCTAACAAGCAAAGGTTTTTTGATGCACTACCAACTAATAAAGAGTTTTCACGCCAGGAAGCGCTTTTAATTGGCTTAACTATAGGTATCAAAGAAAGAACAGTTGGTAAATATCTCAACAATTTTCTTGACACTTTTCTGGATCAACCAATTAAATATGGCCCGTATATAAAAATCGTATAATGCCACGATGCAAACCATGCCGAGTGTGCAAAAGTTAAGAGCCTGTATAGGTTGGCACACTTGGCAAGGTTGGCATGGTATAATAAATACAAATTGCACAGTTTCAACTCTACTCAGAGCAAACAATAATCAAAACGCAATTCAACACTATAACAATAACTCAAAAAATCAATCATGACAATTAAAACATTTGGAATCTGGGAAATCAACAATGAATTTGGTCTTATCGGTAATGTTGAAGAAGGTTATCAATACACAATCCCCAAATACGAACTTTGGTTAACCCGCCATTGCGGTGCTTGGTACGAATGGGAATGGGCTGCACACTTGCAAGGCGTAATATGGTTCACTGAGCAGGTTGTAGTGGATTTTAGTTTTGCTTTAATTTTTGCCCAAAAGTATTTTATTCATTTGAAGCCTGAAAATTTGCCTATAGTGAAATGGGTATATTCCAAATATGTTCAAAATATGCAACTCGTATTTGATGAGCCACCTTCAAAACCATACTTTTACGATGGTATTAATATTTAAAATGATATTGATACTTGTATCCAAATTTCCAATTTTCCGTACAATAATCCTGTGTTACAAATCCGCATTACTATATGTGATTCATTTTCAGCCGATTTCAACTCTTTTGTTTTCTTCTGTATATTTTTTCCTCCTCCAGAGGAGGATTTAACCCAAGTCTTATTAAATCTATCTCCAATAGTCACAACCAGGTTATATTACTTACTTATTATCCATTGCTTATTAATATTGTGTAACAAAATGTATAATACATAATAAATAAAATACATAAATAAATTTACTTAAATATCTTATAAATAGTCATTTAAAAGATATTATGTGAATATTAATGTTCATTTATATTATATTTATGAATATTTATGTTCATATATCATTATTTTTGTAAATTATATAAAACAACCATGGCTAAAAACACATCGGGTATGAACAGAAAATACCAGGATAAAACGTTTGATTCGCAAGATTGGCAGCTTGTCAATAAAAAAACAGGAGAAACAAAGGATCAAAAAGGCGTAATTTATATGGAAAGAACTCTCACCGACAAGGTAACATTTAATTCCAAATCTTATTATTACCTCGATATAGATAGGTTAAAGGTATTGCAATCCAATGGCATCACTGATGTTGAGTTGGGTTTGCTCATTCACATTACAAGCAATCTTTCTCCATATAAAAATGCATGTATGCAAGCTAATAATAAGTATCATACTACAGCATCTATCAGTAAAGTCATTAATCAGTCCGAACAATCAGTAAAAAGGAAATTGAACAGGTTGGTCGAATTAGGTGCCTTGGCAAACCAAAAAATACCTGGTCGCAAAACTGGCAAGCGTGTTTATTTCGTGAACCCCTATTTTATAAGGCGCGGAAAAGAATTCCACGATTTTTTAGGTGTTCTCTTTAATGATATAATTCTCTCCGACAAAACAAATGAATCCTTAAAGAAAACTATTGGTGATAAACAATGATTAATTTTTTCATAATATTTATAGTTAAGCAAACCTATCCTTTGTAAAAACTTGTTGCACTTTTTACGAATAAGTGTGCATTCATATTTGCCGTTTTTATTAGCAAAATATTGTTATTCAGCAATTCAGAAATATTATCCTTTTTCGTCATTCTTTTATTTTAATTGCTACCACATCAATTTAGTTCTCATAGCATAATTATTATGTACTTTTGGTCTGCTTTTCGGGCCAGGGTAAAGCATTAGCAGTAATAAACCGTTTGCACCTGCTTGTAATTGCTTGTTGTCGCTTAATTTATAATTAGGATGTATGGTAATAAAATTTTGCAAACCACTGAATAACAGATGTAAAAGGAATATCCCAGTTAAAGATAAAGCCGAAATAAACACAAAGGTTAGGTTTACAGGGATGTTAGCGCCAATGCCATTAGCAGTCCTCGACATTAACAATAGAAGACAAAAGATTAATTAACTGATAAAGCAATGGAAAAGTTTAAAATTAAATTTTGGAAAGAACCATACAACTCAGAAATCTCATTTGTGAAAGACATTGAGTCCTTCGTGACATCTGCTACTATTACTAAAACTACAGATGGTATGATTGATAAGTTTCATGTCCGACTAACAGATATTGGACTTAATAGTTTATACGGTGAGTTTGACATATTCCGCCAAAATGAATTATGGCAAACGTCAGACCAGGACTCAGTTGAATTGAATTTTTTAAAGTGGAATATCATAATTGAATTATCGAACCAAATGAAATAGCAAATGAATGAACCTTCTTTAGCAACTACTCCATTTCAGTTGAGTGACGCAGGTCAATTTTTTGAATTATCCAAAGACCCAGATATAAGGAAAGAGTTCCCTTATATGAGATTTGAAAATGCTGAGGATGCCGAACAATACTTAGCATTTCAAATCGAGGAAACTCAAAGTTCAAGGGTTAGCTTTTTTAAAGCAATAAGAATTATATTTCATGGACTTCAAACCGTCTATACAGAAAAAAATAACATACTTATTGGATTCATTAGCTTACATAAATCAGGGAGTTTTGAACAAATGCTTGCAGGTGGATTTGAACAGACATTAAGCTATGCTATCAAATCAACTTTCAGGCGTAAAGGTTTAATGACAGTTGCATTAAATATGACTCTTGATGCCATGAGACAGGACGGTTACAATGTTGTGGCTGCAATTGTTAAGAAAAACAATAGTCCAAGCATTCGAGTCTTAGATAAATGTGGCTTCATAATGGTGAGAGACGCTCACATAAGCCTTATGTATGTTAAACGAATTACGATGAATGAGAATGAATTCAAAAGAGTATTTGGTTTATGATTTGAAATTCATCTTACATCCTCATTAGCCAATTTATATAATGACTGAGAAATGGAACAATAATAAAAATCATTGAATATGGAACAATATTATTTCATCGAGAAAAATGGTACTAAACTGGGTCCTTACAAATTGACTGAATTAAAACAACAGACAATCTATTTTGATGAATTGATTTGGAGGAGTGATAGTGACCAATGGAGAAAAGCTGCGGACTATGAAGAATTAAGTGATATTTTTATCATAAACCCTCCACCAACGCCTAAAGAGCAAAAGATTGCAGAAGTTAACAAAAATTTTACAGGCAAAATTTTTGGCCAAATTGCGTTATCCTATTTTATCGCATCTTTGCTAATTGGTATTATTTCATTAAGTATCGCCCAGGGATCATGGGATTCTTATTTAAGTAAAACTGGTGGTAAATATATCCCTGATAAAAATCCAAACTATAATAACGAGTATCCATCAGGTAGCACTTTTGTTATGCAGAACGAGTTAATTGACAATAAACGTTATCCAATGTATCAAAGAGGGGTCAATTTGGAAAATGTCTATGGGCTTCAACAAGGTATGCTGTTCATATCCTTTAGAGCTTTTTATTCCACAATTTATTTAACAAGAGAAGAACAAAATAATTCCGGTTTACTTCTAATGAATCTGATGCTATCTACTTTTGCTTCTCTTTCTTTCATTTTTATAATTATTGGAATCGTTTACTATGCGATTAAAAGAACTGATTTAGAAGATAAACCAGAAAATATAGAAAGCACTAGTTAACAGAAAGCTAACATTTGATTTATGATTGAACCATTACCAATTTCAACATTAAGCGGAATTGAAAATAATTTGGGCGGGTGCCCAAATGCAGGCAGTTTTGTATTCCGTGGATTATCCTCTAAATATAAGTGCATAAAGCCTTCTCTTTACTATAAACAAAACCATTCAAATATTAAAGTTCAGGAAATTGAAAATCGTCTCATAAATAGTTTTATAAGAATACTTAAAGATGACTATGATATTCAAGGAGATCAAGTTACCCATAATTCATTAGACATTTGGTTTATTGCAAGACATTTTCATCTAGCCTCTCGATTCGTTGAATTTACTCGAGATTTTTTAGTTGGACTCCAATTTTCATTTGAATATGCAAAGGAATCAAACAATAATGCCTATTTATGGGCATTAAAAAGTGAATCCAATTCGGAAATCAAACAACTTGACTCCAATGGTATTGATACAATTAATCCCTTTGAAATAGAAGATTACTTTATTGTAAATCCGCGATTGCTTCTTGCAAAAGAGAACCAAGCTAAATTAGCCTATGACAGAATGTTTATTCAACATTCGATTTTTTTATTGCAACCAATGAAATGGGCTTCAACGCCAGTAACTGAAAAAATAAATAATTCATCTTGGAAACTAATTGAAATCCGACAAGAGCATTTCTTTAACATTTCAAAAGAAGTTGAGAAAAAATATGACATTTCGATGACAAAGAATTTGTTAATGAAATACCATCCACTTGATAAAAAATGCAAGGAATTAAACAAAATTGAAAATGTTTGAATTTAAAATGTGCTTCTCTGAATAACGGACAATTAAGAAAATGGATAGATTATACAGCTATGAGAAACAAGGCACATGGCGCTAACAAATAGGACTTAAACGCAGTCGTGCAGCCCAAAGCCAAATCGCAGCCGTGAAATCTCAAATGATTGCGATTTAAGTTTAAGTTGAACTTTACCGACACAGGTTGAACAAAGTTTTAAAAAAGGTGGCTTGTGGAGTATCTTTGAAGCATTCTTGACCAATCAAAAATCCGTGTTGGTTGGTAGCTAATTGCCTTGCAATCCGCCTCTTGTCATTGTCTCATCCGTTAGCTCATTAGGAGTGCTAAAGCCAGTTTGCATCTCAAAGCTGCTGTGGTAGTTATTGGGGTTATGAATACAATACATTTATTTCATTCGCAGAGCACCATTATTGCATACCTTCGGGTCGCTTTTTAAAAATCACTTTAATCGGTCATTAATTTCACCTCGCAAACCCCACTTTTATTCTAATCCCTAATGAATACCCTTATTTTCAAAATAGTAGCATATAGCTTATCATTTATAAGCCATCTAACAGGTTTGTCCTACAAGCAAATAAATGTAATTGTTTATTATTTCCTCATTCCATTCACCTGGTTGGTTTTATTAGACGGCATATTCCACTCCCAATATCTAAAAATCGCTTTTGTAGTTTTCACACTTGGTTTCATTGTTGGATGCAGGGATTTTAGAACATATTCCGATTGGCTTTTCGACAAATCAGTTTCGTTTTTATATTATTTCAAAAAATTTGGGATTGGTTATGTTACATCTTCGGTTTGGATTTGTGTTTCGTTACCAATAGTAATTTATTGTGTACTTTTATACTTTGTTTTCAAATAGAAAATAAGGAAGCCGAACGAATAAAAACACAAAGAAAACCAACCGTTTACAACAATTTGCAATAAAACCTAATTGCTTTTTTTTGCACAAATGCACCAATTAATATTTTTAATAGCCCTTCAACAATGTCCAATCGCCTGTTTATCATTAATATATAAAATCAATACTTAGCACCCTAATATGCTGAAAATCTGTATTTATGTTCTATCCTCCTTAGCGATAAAAGAAAAACTATCGCAGCAATGTATTTTAGCACTCTTCAAAAATCAAGCATAGCCCAAATATTAACTCACAATGAACGAGCAAAGAAAGATTGAACTAAAACGGTCCATAGCAGAAATTGAAAATCCCTATCCAGAGGATGATTTGATTCTAACCTATGCCGACTTCCTTAAAGTTCGCAATAATTTACTAAACTATCAATTCAACCCTTCAACGTTTTATAATCTCCTTAATCTTACCAACAACATTTGGAAAACTGAAAAAAGGATCAATCGTCTATCATTATTACAAACCACACGCCAATACTTTTACATTACAAACCACAACCGCAGTACCGACCCTCGCAAACGACACAAACGCATATATTACCCTTTTTCTCTCGATACACGAAAACTTCTTTTTGAACTATTCCGCAAAGTGTTTGATGAAAGCAACTACATCAGTGCAAAGCAACTTGAGGTTGCTCGCCTTATGTGCAATAGTATGATAATCCACATTGGGCTAACACCAGCCGAGGAACAATGGCTATGCAGCAACACTTTGGAAGCAGAAATAATTCTAAACAGAGTTTTAAGGTATCCGATAAAATCGGAAATTATAAGCAATTGGGCGAAAAACAATTTTCACAACAACAGTTATAGGGGTCGAAGGCCAGAACTAACAAGTTGGCTGATTGACCAAGATCCCAATTTTGAAGTTGACAATCAAACCTTGTTCGATGATTTTGAGTTTCTAAACGCAAGCGATTTACAGGCAATAAAAGAATACGACGACGAAAGTACCGTAAATCAAAGTATAGAAAATCAATTAAGCGATTTTCTGCCCAAAAAACGCCGAACTCCTTTTGAGCTTTTTGGGTCAGATTTGTCAGATGAAGAATATGTTGAATTATCGCATTCTGAACTAAAATTATCGAAAAGGTTCTATACAGTTCCTTTCGATAGCTCTAAAGATTATCCTGTATCTATCCCAGATTTTGACCTTTTACGCCACGATTTTTTTAACAGGATTGAAACAACTCAAAAAATAACAATGATATGGGCCATTGGATATTCGAGAATAGACAATGACACAAAAGCAACCCTGTTGCAAAAATATTATTGTAACGAAACCTATTCTTCGCTATATCGGGTAAGCAAGAAAAACAACAATTCAATTTTGCTGAAATGGATTTTAGAGCAACAATAACCCAATGCAATTGGCGGCACATTTACAGTTTTTCCAAAGATTACAAAACCTAACAAAAATAACAAAAGTGCCGTTTTTCTTCTACGCTGTAACTTTATGAAATAATTGATGCAACTACAAGCAGGTTACATATTTGACTTCGTTAAAAACAAACTACTGAGCGAAAACAAATCCTCAGAAGTATTGTCGTTGCTTGAATCTCTATCCTTCTTTGAAGTTGACAGCACACTTACTGAAAGCAATCCAAACGACAAACCCGAATTAGCCGTTTTAAATAATTTGCTTTCAAGAGGACTGCCGACAAGACCAAGTTTGTTTATTGAAAATATTTTCTTGAACTCTCTTGCAATCGGAAAATCAATACCAGACACTTTAGGAAACATTGAATCATTAACTGACGACTCTTTTAATTCAGTTGCTCAATATCTTTTCAGGGCACTACACATAATTGACCCGAGAGTAATTCCCGACAGGACAAGATTTCAGATTCAACAGAGCTTTGAGTTTGATAATATCGGCAGTCGTTACGAAGAAGATTTTCTTTTTGCTCATGTTCCGAGAATATTGGGTGCAGAGTGGTTTCAAATTTTAGAATCGCAAAGAGAGTTTCCTTCAATCGTAAATCGTGACAACAACTATACAAGACAACGCACAGATTTCTCAATTGAATTTCCGTTTCACATAAATGATAAAAAAGGAATTGTTATTGAAATTGATGGCTCACATCATTGGGAGAATCAGAACCAAATAATTTTAGACGAGCAACGAGATAAAGCAGTAACAGAAGCTGGTTGGCAAAATACTTTGCGAATTAAGACAACAAGTTTTGACAGAATTGAAAATCAATTTTCAATTTTAAAAGAGTTGGCAAGAAAGCCATACTTCCAAAATATAAAACTCAACTATCAAACACCTCTCTATTTTGACAGAGACGGATTAAAAGCACTTCAACTTATCTTATCTCCTTTTGCTATCGCAAGAGTTCAAAAGATTTTGATTCAGAATTTACTGCAAGGCAAACTCAGCTTGACTGCAACAAAATGGAAGGTTGCAGTAATTGAACGAGATGTTCCATGTGCAGCAATTGCCATTGCAGATTTGAAAAAACAACTGCAACACATTTTTGCTCTGCAGAACAAAACATTTAATCCCGAAATAGAACTTACTGTTTTCAAAACGCAAGAATTTCAGTCAGCATCTTTGAATAAAATTGAGTTGGCAGAACACTTTGCTTCAATACAATTTCTTGATTTATCAAACGCTAATGCAAACAATGTTTTTGATATTTTGATTGACATTTCCCTTTTGCAACGGAAGGGATTTTCGGGAAATGAAATAATGATTCAGGCAATCGGGAAATGTGTTGTGCGTTCCACACAACACAAGCACACCACAAGAACATTTCTTACTTCTGACATTATCACTTATAAAAACTTTGTTAACTATAATCCAAATAACTCAGAACAATCATTATATGAACTTAAACCCATTCAAACACTCAGATACTTTCTTCAAAATATTTTCAGAAAAAATACTTTTCGGGAAGGGCAAGTTGAAATACTGAATAAAGCACTCCAAGGTGAAAGTGTAATTGGTTTACTTCCCACTGGAGGTGGTAAATCGTTAACTTACCAACTTGCTGCAATGTTGCAGCCAGGTATTTGTTTGGTAATTGACCCAATTAAATCTCTGATGAAAGACCAATTTGACAATTTGAAAAAGAATCAAATTGATGCTTGCAACTTCATTAACTCATCTTTGAAAACGAGAAAACAGAAAACAAAAGAAACTGCGAAGTTGAAAAATGGAGAAGTTCTCATTTCATTCGTTTCACCCGAACGTCTTCAAATGAAAGAGTTCAGAGATATTCTAAAAGAAATGAAAGAAGAAAAAATCTATTTCAATTATTGTGTGATTGATGAAGCGCATTGCGTTTCGGAATGGGGACACGATTTTAGAACTTCTTATTTAAGTTTAGGTAGAAACGCTATTGCATTTTGTAAGACTAAGAATAAAGAAACAATACCGCTTTTTGGTTTGACTGCAACAGCTTCGTTTGATGTTTTGTCCGATGTTCAGAGAGAACTATCAGGCAACAACGAAAAAAACAAATTGAAAGAAGATTCAATTATTCGATTAGACACTGTGAACAGAGCAGAACTAAGTTTTGAAGTAGTAGATGTTCATGCGGACTTGCGTGATACGGATTCAGAATGGAAACTGAAAGAGAAATTGGGTACACAAAAGCAGTCAAAACTTATCACTCATTTAAGCGGATTTCATTTTGATAATCTAAATAAATTTTCTGGAATTATTTTTTGTCCGCATCGCGGTTGGTATTTCGGAGTTACAGACAGATATAGAAATGATGATGTGAGAAATGCAGTTTACGAATCGTTACAAAGATCGGCCATTCCAAGTTTACGAATGGGTTCTTTCATGGGTTCAGATTCAGATGACGAAAGAACAGCAGAGTTGATTGAAGCAGATTCCATTCTTGCACAAGAAGAATTTATTGGCAACAAATTGAACTTGCTTGTTTCAACAAAAGCTTTCGGAATGGGAATTGACAAACCGAACATTCGTTTCACCTTTCATGTAAATTATCCAAGTTCAATTGAAAGTTTTGTTCAGGAAGCAGGCAGAGCAGGCAGAGACAAGCAGCCAGCAACTTCATACATTCTTTTCAATGACGAACAAGTTGTGAAAGGAGAAAAAGTATTTGAGATTGACCGAGACAATCTTTTATTCTTCCACAACTCATCTTTCAAAGGCGTTGATAAAGAGAAAGCAATTTTATTTGAATTACTCACAGCAATTCACACCCCAAACAAGTTATTTGAGATTGAAGTGAAACTTTTTGAAGAGTTTCAGCAAGACATAAACTTGACTCTTTGGCAAAGCCCAAATGGATTTTGGTATTTGTTTGTCAATGGAGAAAACTTTGAAGATAAATTTGGAGCAGTTAGAATTCCATCTCTTGAAGTTGACACTTCAAGAATTACAAAACCAGTAACTGAATGCAACAGAGTTTTGAATTTCATTAGTAATTTCATTCGGCAAAACGCAAACGGAGAAATTACAAGTTGGTTAAAAACATCAACCACAATTGCAGGTCTTGAAACTTTGTTGCGAGCAAACGAAAGAATTGAACTCACACTTCGTTTTGAAAACAACATTACAGAAAGAATAGAAATAATTAGTAGGTGGCTTAACGTAGCTTTTAACTCAACAGCGTTTGACTTGATTACCACAAAAAGCATTTTGGCTTTTTCAAATTCATTTGAAGATTTCAAAGAACAAGTTGTTTCAAAGCTTAATAACGGAAGAACATTTAAACAGATAGCACAAGCAAGAGATATTGCAAGAGGGAAGCCAGTAGGAAATGCAGAGAGAGAACTTCAAAGATTATTTGACGGATACAGAACGAAAGCAGATACAGAGAAAGCTCTTTATCGCTTGTCAACGGTTGGAGTAATTGATGACTACACTGTTGATTTCAATTCCAAAACTTATACAGTTTATGCAAGAAGAAAAACAGACGAGCAGTATTTTAAAAACTTAGAGAACTACATCAGAAAATATTATTCCGAAGTAAGAACCAAAAAAGAAATAAAAGCGGCAAAGAAGTTTGAAGGGGAAACAACAATTCAAAAGTGTTTATTTTTTCTTACCGACTTTGTGTATCGTGAAATAGAGAAGAAACGATTTCAGGGTATTGCTGCAATGAAAGAAGCATGTGAGGTTGGTAAGGAGCATGGAGGTGTTGAACTAAAAAAATTTATTGACCTTTATTTCAATTCAAAATATGCCAGAGAAGAATATCAGGTGAATGGCGAGAATAAATCAATATCAGATAGAACAGAAAAGGGAGCATTACAGAAAATTCAATGGGTTTGGGAGTTTATTGAAGTTATTAAGCAAGACCCGACTGGAAGTGAGGTTGATAATTTGAAACATTTGAGAGGTGCTTGTATCCGTCTTTTAATAACTCATCCAGACAATGCTTGTTTTCACTTGCTTCAAGCATTTTCCATTTTTATTTTAGAACCTGAGAATAAAAGATTGATGGAAGAAGCATCAAATAGTTTTGCAAAGGGATTTATTGAATTTCAAAAGGAAAATAATTGGACATTTGACCGAGTTCTAAATGAAGCAGAAAGATATAAGAACTTTGTTCTTGAATTTTCTACACACCCGAACATTCAGGAGATAATGCAAAATCAAATCACCATTCTATCAGTGAAAGTTCATTCAGAATGGCTTGAAAACTTTAACAACAAATTTTTAGAAAAATATGAGCCAAGACATTCATACGCATCTTGAGAAACTCAAAACTGAGTTAAACAAATTAGAACCAGCCGTTAAACATTTGCAGCAAGCAGATGAAAACGCAACTGCACTTATCAGTGCGGTCAGCACTATACATAACGAGTATTCAAAGCACTTGCAAGCAATTGAAAAGTTGCTTGTTGATTCCAACAAAGACCATCATAAACAAATATCAAAAGACATTCAGGATTCAACAAACAAGCTGAATGACTTAGGTGAAAAAATTACAAAGTCATTCAAGAGTGTTGAGAAAGAAGTTAAGGACTTACTAGATGAATATAAATTCCTTTCATCGGAGACGGAGAAATTGGTGAACAAGATTGACAAAGTGGATTTTCCAACACGACTTGACAAGCTTGATTCAACTGTTAGTTCAATAAATCAAGGTCTGCAAAACACACAGCAACGTCTTGGCGACATAGAAAGAAATATTAAAGACGATTTGACTGCAAAACAAAAAGAGTTGTCTGCAAGAATTGAGTATGCAGAGAACGCGACTAAACTACGTATTGACAATTCAGATAAAGAGTTCATAAAAATGTTTGAGAAGGTTTTTAAAGAAAATAATCGTCTTAAAATTTTATTCTTTGTTTCAATCGGTTTGTCAGTTGGATTAATCATTTTTTTAATATTATCAAGCATATAAACAATCCTTAAAAGCAAACACCCATTTGCTGCACCTATCCTTTCACACTATTAAAAATAATAAATCCTTCCTTGCCCCTGCCATCTGTTAATCTGGCAAAAAACTTAACATTAATCAAAATAGCAACAAAGCCAATTCACTCATATAGCATTACAACCAGTCAAAAACGAAATACACTTTTTAATAATAACAATCATCCTTACACAGATCGCATTGCCAGCTCTATCATAATAAATTGATACTTCAATTTGAACATTGTCATTGCAGCACTCCTTCTTTCATCCTTAATATCTTTTGCCTTAATCCCATGCCACAAACCACCTACCTTCAAACCATACTCAGCTATTTCGCCTCACTCGATATAGTTAGCCTTCGTATTCATCTAAAGGAAGAGTATTCGTATCAGGACACAACTAAATTGATTTTTCTCAGCAAGTTAGATCAGGTTTTTAATAAGTTTAAGAACGTGGGCGATACTGAACTGCTTATTTATCCAGGAGCCTGTGCTGGTAAAGCATGTGATAATTGCGGCGTAAAAGGATACCGATTTGTCGGTAATTTTTCTAAACACTACATTGACCTGCTTTTTGTAATTATATCAGCCGACATTAGGGATATATTTTATTGCAGTTGTTTTAACCCGGACGTAGAGTTGGATGGTTTGCAACGCAAGGAATCCATTTTTATCGACAAGGATGACTTGATAACATTTCATAAAACCCCTGAGTACTGGGAGAAAGTTTTTGCCGCATTTAATGCTTATTCCGAACTTGTCGAAGATCCGCCAAAGCCGTTTGATTTTGAAGTAATGAGCCGCTGGCTTGATAAACACTTTGAATTAAATGCTAAAATTGGTCATTACAATATTCTCAATCCTACAATGAAGTGGTCGCCTTTTTCGCGTTTATATGATGATTTGACTAATTTTAGTAATTATATTACTGCTCACATTTTAGAGATTTTACATGCCAATTACACGCTGCAATATGCAAAAACAGATGATGAACGTATAGAATGGATGCTGCAACATGAAACCATCTACCAAAAGGCTCCACTTTCTTGGTCGTTTTTTTTTGACAAAGTAGGTGAAAATTATATTATAAAAAACCAAAACCCAGTACTGGTTTTAACGGGGAAAGTATTTATTGAAACTCTCTGTTTTACTGATTCATATCAAAATCAAAACATGGAACTTTTCGACAAATATTGCATATATACTAATGAAATGTTTACGGAAATATCTGACAAAGAAGATTTTACAATTGAAGATAATAATATTTACGAACTACGGTTTCATATCAAAAGGAGAAAAGAAATGGAAGCCCTTGGTATAAATGTCCCTTTCTATATATATAAACAAGGCAATCAAACTGATTCTTAAATTTGATTTCTTAAAAACGCAGCTTCATCATTTCAGTTTACCTAATTGAATTCCACCTCGTCTTCTCTTATACCACAGGGGGTAATATGATCAATAAATAATCTGCAAAAAACATCTTTATCAAATACCGATACCACTGTGCTGTAAACACTTGTTTCATGAGTTGCTTTATCTGAAGGAGCAATAAAATTATTAATCCCAATTCCTGATGATTTACAAACAAAATCAATAGTTCTCGTAATGTGATGAATATATTGTAAATGTTTTTTCTTAGGGATTCTTTTTAAAAAGTCTGATAAGTTCACTGAGACTGCAACTTCTAAAGTTGGAATATTAGTAATTGTGTACGGTTTAATAAGCTCATCTTTAATATTTATAACCTCGTTTAAATCTTCAAAAAATCCACAATCAAACAAAGGTAATTCACCTACTTCGCCTTGTGCATGTTCAATAGCATAACGTGATATTTCGCCACCAAAACTATCATTATAAATTGTATAGTAGCAGAAATGATATTTGTTGTCAATCAACTTGTATAGTATATTTTCCTCGATCATGGTTTGTTTATTTGTCGTTTTACTTATTGTCATTGTTCAAGCTCTGACTCAATCAGAGAGCTTGAGTTTTCTACAAAAGTATAAATACTGATTCAAAGTCAGATTTTTGCTGTAACTTTAATGTCCCAAAATCATCAATCAATTAAAGCAATAAAGGGAAAGTTTTATTCTAATTTATGCTACGCAATTCCTACTTGGCAACTATACTAAGCGCTTTCGCCTACCTTGACATTGACGAACTCCGTCGTCATCTCAAGGATGAGTACACATATCAGGATACCACCAAAGAAATATTTCTCTCAAAATTGGAAACAATATTTATGTCCCTCATAAACTCAGGTAACACTGAATTTCTGATCTTCCCTGGAGTATGTACAAGTAATACATGCGAGGACTGCTGTAAAAAGGGTTATCGTTTTATTGGCGAATACTCAAGAGACTACCTTGATCTGATTTTTGAAATGGATGAAGAAAATATTTTAGATATTTTTGACTGTGAAGATTTACAAACAGAATATGTAATAGAGTGCTTAGGTGGTAAGTATAACATTTTTCTTGACTTGGACGACCTGGTAACATTTCATAAAACTCCTGAATACTGGTCTAAAGTATATGGGGCGGAAGCAGCATTCAATGAGATTATAACAAACCCGCCTATGCTATTGGATTTTGAAGAAATAAGCAATTGGCTCGATAAACACGCTATGCTTAATAATCTTAGGATTGGGAACTATGATACTTTTGGGGCAAAACTGAAGTGGTCGCCCTTTTCAAAACTCTATCAAGCATGCAGGGACTTTAAATTGTACATCTCTGCTCATCTATTGGAATTTATTCAGGCGAACATTTCTTTGAAAAAGATCAAAAATGAGGATCAGTTAATCGAATGGATTTTCCAGTATGAAACAATCTATAATGAAGCGCCATTTGATTTGACTTGTCATATCTATAGAGAGTCAATAAATTTCAGGTGGGATTTCACATGGGGTATTGTAAATCCAATACTTTTTACTGGTGAGGATTTTCTTGAAACTTGCAGTTTTATGGAATCGTATCGTAAACATAATGATGCACTATTGGATAAATACAATACTCTAACCGCAGCTGAATATAAAGAATTAGAAAAAAGCCAAGGATTTCTCATTAGCTACAGTAATAAACGCTCACTTAGATTCCATTTGGAAGAAAGGAAAGCATTGGAAGATATAGGCCTTCATATTCCATTTTACCTCAAATAGCAAAAATAAATTACTATGAAGTCAGAAGTAGAATTGATCGTGGAAGTAGCAAAGAATTGAAATAATTCTCCGTAGGCCCACGTTAGAAGCGTGTGTCGCTATAATTCTGCTCCTTTTTTCTTACTCATCATATTTTCAAATGAGTGTGTTTACATACATCTACATTACACAAACTTATCATATTTATTATTTGGTAAGTGCGCTTTTGGTATTTTTGCTTAATTGTATCGCGCATCGGGCATCCGCTTCATAAGTTTTTTCCGTGTTAAAGGTATTTCTTATTGCTTATCGGAAAAAACGTTATTCCCGCTAAAACCCTATTACATTGCCCAATAACAAATAACCCATATCCGAAAAACCATTTCCCAATAACCATTTCCCAATAACTATTTTCCCCTTCCCCCCCCGCCCACACAGGCAGTGGTGGCTGGCTCCATGTGCGTTTTCCTGTCACGGTATTTGCAGAAAAAGCAAATACACCGAGGCGCGCCAGGAAAAACGCACACTCCACCACCACAAGCTACTTTACATAATGGGATCTTATGGTACTCTTATTTTGGTATTTTTTATTATTAATGTCGTCCCATAAGTCCATTATGCACAAGGGCCGCTATAGGTATTTTTGCTTAATATTGCGGCCAAGTAGCCAATGCCCTCCTTCCTCCCTCCCGACCTACCGCACACCCTACTTCCCACGCCATTATAGAGGTACCCTTATTTTTTTATAGGTATTCTTGCTTACACGGGTACCACTATAATTGGCTCACGCAGGGGCACATGCCATCTGGTCAAAAACCAATTTATTATTGCTTATTTTTATAGGTATAAATTGTTTTTGCCCAGCCGTCATAAGCCCCTAAAACCCCTGCTTCCCGACAAGTAGCACAAGTAAAACAAGC